>JAUPLK010000283.1 GCA_030836925.1 Pseudomonadota bacterium | reverse complement strand
TCTCCGAAGCCGCGCGGGAACACCCGGAACTCGTCAGGAAATACCTCGGTACGGTCGTGCCCTATCGCGACAACTATTTCGCCGCACTCAACTCCGCGGTGTTTACCGATGGTTCCTTCGTGTACATCCCGAAGGGCGTGCGCTGCCCGATGGAGCTGTCGACTTACTTCCGCATCAACCAGGCCAAGACCGGCCAGTTTGAACGCACGCTGATCATCGCCGAGGAAGGCAGCCACGTCAGCTACCTGGAAGGCTGCACGGCACCACAACGGGACGAAAACCAGCTGCATGCTGCAGTCGTCGAACTGGTGGCGCTCAAAGATGCAACGATCAAATACTCGACCGTCCAGAACTGGTACCCCGGCGACGAGGAAGGCCGTGGCGGGATCTACAATTTCGTCACCAAACGCGGCGACTGCCGCGGGGCCAACTCGAAGATCTCCTGGACACAGGTCGAGGCCGGCTCGGCGATCACCTGGAAGTATCCCAGCTGCATCCTGCGGGGTGAGAACTCGGTCGGTGAATTTTACTCGGTGGCCGTCACCAACAATCTGCAGCAGGCCGATACCGGCACCAAGATGATCCACATCGGCCGCAATACCCGCAGCACCATCGTCTCGAAGGGCATTGCCGCAGGACGCTCGCAAAGTGCCTACCGGGGACTGGTCAAGGTTTTGCCGACGGCGGACGGTGCCCGCAATTTCACCCAGTGCGATTCGCTGCTGATGGGCAGCCGCTCGGCAGCGCACACCTTCCCGTACATGGAAATACGCCATCCCGGTGCGATCGTCGAACACGAAGCCACCACCTCGAAAATCGGCGATGACCAGCTGTTTTATTGCCGGCAGCGCGGCCTGTCACAGGAGGATGCCGTCAACCTGATCGTCAACGGCTTCTGCAAGCAGGTGTTTCGTGAACTGCCGATGGAATTTGCCGTAGAGGCCCAGAACCTTCTCAACGTCAGCCTGGAGGGCGCGGTCGGTTGACCGGCTGCGTTTAGCACTCTTGCAATCAATACCACTACTGAGCATCAAGGACCTGCGGGTCAACGTAGCCGACCGGGAAATCCTCACCGGCATCAACCTCGTGGTGAATGCCGGGGAAGTGCACGCCATCATGGGACCCAACGGCTCGGGCAAAAGCACGCTTGCCCATGTACTGGCCGGGCGCGAGGGCTACACGATCACCGCCGGTTCGGTGACTTTCCGCGATCAGGACCTGCTGGCCATGGCGCCGGAAGAACGCGCCCGGGCCGGGCTTTTTCTCGGCTTCCAGTATCCGGTTGAAGTGCCGGGCGTCAGCAATGTCTACCTGCTGCGCGCCGCCCTCAATGCGCGCCGCAAGGCGCGTGGCGAGGCCGAGATCGATGCCGCACAGTTTCTGCGCCTGGTCCGGGAAAAGGCCAGGCTGATGCAGATGAACGAGAGCTTCCTCAACCGGGGTGTCAACGAAGGCTTTTCCGGCGGCGAGAAAAAGCGCAACGAGATCTTCCAGATGGCGGTGCTTGAGCCGGTACTTGGCATACTCGATGAAACCGACTCTGGGCTCGATATCGATGCACTCAAGGTCGTTGCCAATGGCGTCAACAGCCAGCGCGGGCCGGACCGCGCATTCGTGCTGGTAACCCACTACCAGCGTCTGCTCGACTACATACAGCCCGACTTCGTGCATGTACTGGCAGGCGGGCGGATCATCCGCACCGGCGACAAGTCCCTGGCGCTGGAACTCGAGGCCGAGGGTTACGATCAGACAGTGGCTGCGGCAAGAAGCCAGTCGCAGACTGCACGATGAAGACTGACCTCAGCCAGGTCTGGCGCGACGCCTGTCTGCGCAACCGGGATGCCATTCCGCAACTGGCCTGGCTGACCGATCTCCGCGATTCGGCGCTCGGCGTATTGACCGATCGAGGCCTGCCCGACAGCGCACAGGAAGAATGGCGTTACACCAGCCTCGAGGACTATTTCCAGCGTGGCGCATCGAGTCCCGCCAGCAACGATCCAGCCGGACAGGCGCAACTCATCCTGCCAGATGGTCGGGCGGTACTCCCGACCTCCGCAGACGCCGCGTTGCCGGCTGGCATCGAGGTGCACAGCCTGCGCGACCTAAGCCCTGAACTGCGCACCCGGGCGGCCCGACTCCTGGCCAACACGAACCCCGACGCCGAAATATCGGCGCTGGCTGCACTGAATCTCGCGCTGCTGGGTGACGGCCTGTATGTGCGCTGCGCGTCAGCTGCTGATACGCCGCCTGCCCTGCATCTGCGCCTGACGGGCAACAGCAGCGGGCTGGCCCAGCCACGGCTGCTGATCGACATGGCTGCCGGCAGCCGCTTGAACCTGCTGCTCGAACATCAAGGCGCGGCCGGCACACTGACCAACGTCGTCACACAGATCAGTTGCGGCACAGGCTCGCATCTCGATCTGCTGCGCATTCAGGACCTGCCGGCCGATGGCCTGCTGACCGAAACGACCCACATCGAACTCAGTCAGGACGCCACGCTGTCTGCCACCAGCCTGGATTTCGGCGGGCAACTCGTGCGCCAGGATCTTTCCGTCACATTGTCTGGTCCCGGCGCAACTGCGGCCATTCATGGCGCCTTTCTGGTCAGCGGCCGCCAGCATGTGGACAATCACACCACGGTGGACCACCGCGCGCCGGACACCAGCAGCCGGGAGATTTTCCACGGTCTGGCGACTGGCCATGGCCGGGGCATATTCAATGGCCGGATCGTCGTGCAGCCCGGCGCTGTGCGTACGGTATCGGCACTCAACAGCCGCAATCTGCTGCTGACAAACACGGCGGAAATCGACACCAAACCGGAACTCGAGATCTACACCGATGATGTGCGCTGCAGTCACGGCGCAACCACCGGCCAGCTCGATGCCAATGCCCTCTTCTACCTGCGCAGCCGCGGCCTCAGTCCGGACGACGCACGACAGGCGCTGATTACCGCCTTTCTGCATGCCACGCTTGCGCTGATCGTGCCCGAGGATCTCGGCACACGCGTCGCTGCCCGGCTTCAGGCACGCCTTGCGGCACTCGATGGAGCGGCAGGCTGATGAATATGCGCGCAAATACCCGGCCGGCTGCCGGATTTGACGTCGAGGCGATACGGCGGGATTTTCCGATCCTGCATCAGCAGGTCAACGGCTATCCGC
>JAUPLK010000282.1 GCA_030836925.1 Pseudomonadota bacterium | reverse complement strand
CGATTTCGGGAAAGTCCATGTTGAAGGCCGTGAAGACAAATCCGCCTTCGAGGCCTGCGTAGACATGAAAGCGGTCGGCATATTCAGGCTGCAGGCGCACGGGATTCTTGCTGGCCAGCACGCGGTCGACCTGCTCGATGGGCGGTGAGCCAAACTGGACTTCGTCGCCTTTGGTGAAGGACGCCCAGGCGGCACTCGATTCGGTGATGAAATCGATGACCAGTCGGTCGATGAATGGCGGCGAGCGTCCCTCGATCGCCTCGATGCCGGTGTGTGCCTGTGTGGCGGGATCGTAGCCTTCGGCATGCAGGTCGACGGGCTCCTGCCGATAGTGCGGGTTGCGGTCCATCACCACCCGAGATGAGTCGTAGCTGACGAGCCGGAAGGGTCCCGAGCCGACCGGATGCACACCGAGCGCCTTGCCGTATTTTTCGGCGGCTTCACGCGGAACGATTGCGGAGTAGCCCTGGGCGAAAGTGTCGGCAAGCTGCGGATAGGGGCGGGTCAGGCGAACCTCGATGGTGTATCGATCGAGCGCACGCAAGCCGGCGACCGGCTGGTCATAATCAGCACCGGCAGCTTTCCATGCCTCCAGTCCATCGATGCGTCCCTGCCAGAGCCACGCGCCCTGCGGCTGGTTTTCCGGATCAAAATGGCGCTTGATCGAATAGACGAAATCCTCGGCCACCAGCTCGCGGCCACGGCCCTCCGGGAAACTGGGGTCGTCGATGAAACGAACGCCCGGCTTGATGCGGATGGTGTAGGTCAGTCCATCGGGCGAGACTTCGGGAAAATCGGCGGCGAGGTTGGGTTTCAGCTCATAGGGACGCGCCAGGTACTTGTAGGCGTAAAGCGTATCGTAGGCATTGACGACCACGTGGTTCGCATAAACATTGGCCGCCTGCGTGGGGTCAAGGCTGGTGGGTGCCTGATCCATGGCGTGGCGATAGGTTTTCAGACCGGGTGCGGCAGAAGGCTGGCGGACCGGCTTGTCAGGCCCGCAGCCCACCATCAGGGTGGTTGCGGCAACAATCAGGCAGAGCGCCAGGGATTTGCGGAATAAATACCCGGTTTTTTGCGTTATTTGTCCCACTATTATTCCGGATAAAGTGATTACAGGAGCAATGAACCCACTAGATCTATAAAACCACTAAAGTGGTTTATATACAGCCACAAATGACATATTTAACCTGACTAGTGGAAATATCATCGATGATCGCGCTGCTGCAAAGGGTAAAAAGGGCGTCCATCACCATAGACGGCTGCCGAATTGCTGAAATCGGGCCGGGTCTGCTGGTACTGGTCGGCGTGGAACGAGCCGATGGCAAGCCACAGGCTGCGCGCATGGCGGAAAGGATCCTCGCGTACCGGATCTTCCCCGATGGCGCCGAACGCATGAACCTGAGCCTCCATGACACCGGGGGCGAGCTGCTGCTGGTACCGCAATTCACCCTGGTGGCTGACACCGCGAGGGGCAACCGGCCAGGCTTCGAACGCGCTGCCAGTCCGGAAGTGGGGCAGACGCTCTTCAATTGCCTGGTCGCAAGCGCCACAGCCCTGGGCTGCCGCACGCAGACCGGGCAATTTGGCGCGAACATGGACATCGAACTGATCAATACCGGTCCTGCAAGCTTCTTGCTGCATGTTCCACATGGCTGAGCGGAGCCCACCGCCTGCATCAGACGTGACGTTTGTCACCCGGCAGCGCGATGATCCGGCTATCCTAAACGCATAGGGTATCCTTTCGCCCTGCACACAGGCTTCGTTTCCACGGGAGTAGCCATCATGGGTCTCGGCGGCATCAGCATCTGGCAACTATTGATCATCCTGGTCATCGTCATCGCCATCTTCGGGACCAAACGTCTCAAGAACATCGGCTCGGACCTCGGTGGCGCGGTCAAGGGCTTCCGCAAGGCCATGAACGATGCCGAGCAGGGACCGAATGATCCCAAGCAGATCGGTCAGGCCGACGCGGAGTTTTCCGAGTCCGCCGAGCAGAAGCGTGAAGCCGATCATCACGGCAAAGCCTGACTCCTCCGCAGCCTGCTCCTAACATGTTTGAAGTTGGTTTCTGGGAACTGGCCTTGCTGTTTGGCCTTGGACTGATCGTGCTCGGTCCTGAAAAGTTGCCGAAAATCGCCGACCAGCTGGGACGCTATGCCGGTCAGGCGCGACGCATGGCGCGTACCTTCACCGAGCAGATCCGCGACGAGATCGAGGCTGAAGAACGCAAGGCGGCCAACCAGCCGCATACCGCCTCATCCGCAGAACCGAGCGTACCGGCATTCAGCCGGCCCGGTGCAGAGGATCTGATTCCGAAGAACGCCGAACCGCCATCCACTGCCGAAGCGGCCGAGGCCCTGGCGGCAGATGCCCTGACCGCAGCGTCACCCGAGCAGCTGCCACCGCATGGCTGACGACACGCACGCCGACCCACCGGAACAATTGCCTGAAGCCAGCCTGATGTCACATCTGCTGGAGCTGCGCTCCCGGCTGCTGAAAGCCGGCGGTGCAGTGCTGGCAGTCTTCATCTGCCTGGTGCCATTCAGTGGAGAAATATTTTCAGCGGTATCCAGCCCGCTGATGGCACAGTTGCCGAAAGGTGCAACGATGATTGCCACAGACGTGGCCTCACCGTTCCTGACACCCTTCAAGACCAGTTTCTATGTCGCCATCCTGCTGGCCATTCCAGCAGTGCTCTATCAGATCTGGTCGTTTGTGGCGCCTGGTCTGTACCGCCGCGAAAAGCGGCTCGCGGTGCCTCTGCTGGTTGCAAGCGTGGTGCTATTTTACCTGGGCGTGCTGTTTGCCTATTTCGTGATCTTTCCGGTGATGTTCGGCTTCTTTGCTGCAGCGGCCCCCGACAACGTGCAGGTGATGACGGATATCAGCAGCTATCTGGATTTCGTGCTGGTGCTGTTCATTGCCTTTGGCGTGGCTTTCGAGGTACCGGTCGTTACGGTGCTGCTGGTACTGATCCGGATCGTGAAGATCGATACCCTGACCAAAAACCGGCAGTACGTTTTTCTGGGCGCATTCGTGGTTGGCATGTTCCTGACGCCCCCGGATGTGTTTTCACAGACGCTGCTGGCCATTCCGATGTATTTGCTCTACGAGTGCGGCATCCTCATGGCGCGTGTGCTTTCACGACCGGCGACA
>JAUPLK010000057.1 GCA_030836925.1 Pseudomonadota bacterium | reverse complement strand
AGTGCCCTGCTGGAGCAGCTCGACCGGATCGATGCCGCGCTTGCCGATCTGGAGCGAGCGGTGCAGATCGCGCCGGACGACGCCATGGCACTCAATGCCTATGGCTACCTGCTCGCCAACCGCACCCGGCAGTACCGCAAGGCATGGACCCATGTGCGGCGTGCGCTTGAGCTCGCACCGGACAATCCGCCGATTCTCGACAGCGTTGGCTGGGCATTGTTCAAAATGGGTCGGTATGAGGAAGCCCGCAGCTGGCTCGAGCAGGCCTGGGCGCTGCTGCAGGATCCCGAACTGGCCAGTCACCTGGCCGAGATTTACTGGAAGCTGGGCGAGCGCGAACGGGCTCGCGAACTCCTGACCACGACGCTCGAAAAGTGGCCTGACAGCAAGCCCGCGCAGCAGACTGCGGCACGGCTGCTGCGTTGACTGTGCGCGCCGGACGAGGCCATGGCCTGTCGACCCTGCGCCTGCTGCTCTGGCTCCTGCCGCTGCTGGCTGGCTGTGCGACACAACGGCCGGCAATGCCGGACCGCACCGAATCTGCCGCGGCACTTCAGGAGCGTCTGCTCGGGTTGCGACAATGGGAGGCGCGTGGTCGTGTCGCCATGAAGTCTGCCGATTCGGGCGGGCAGGGCAGTCTCCAGTGGCTGCAAACCGGATCAGCGGCACGCATTCGCCTCAGCGGGCCATTTGGTGCCGGCGCTTACGAAATCAACTGGATGCCCGGGCAGCTCAGCGTCATGTCGCGTGGTGCCGAAGCGGCGCTCGAGTATGTCGGACCGGATGCCGCGGAGCGCTTTCTGGCCGAGCAGCTTGGCTGGTCATTTCCCGTGACCAGCATAAGGTACTGGCTGCTCGGGCTGGCGGATCCTGCGGCGTCTGCAGCGGAGCAGTCCGATGCGTGGGGGCGGCTTGTGGAGTTGCGACAATCCGGCTGGGTGGTGCGCTATGAGGACTATGCGCAGAACGACGCCACATGGTTGCCGCACAAGCTGGTGATCGAGCGGGAAGATCTGCGCCTGCGCGTTGTGATCGACAAGTGGTTGCTCTGATGCTGCCCCTCGCCGCCATGAAAGCGTAAGATTGCGCCCCGGCAGGCGCCGATGCGATCTTGGGGCGTAGCCAAGTGGTAAGGCAGCGGGTTTTGATCCCGCCATCCGCAGGTTCGAATCCTGCCGCCCCAGCCAGCATCACCTGATACAGAGAATCCTATGGAACTGCCCAACATCTCGATTCTGGCCGGCAATGCCAACCCGGAGCTTGCCCAGCGCATTGCCCGGCACCTCAAGCAACCGCTTGGCCGCGTGCAGGTCGGCAAGTTCAGTGACGGTGAAGTGCTGGTCGAGGTTTACGAGAACGTGCGCGGCCGCGACGTGTTTTTGGTGCAATCCACCTGCCCGCCGGTAAACGACAACCTGATCGAGCTGCTGGTGCTTGCGGATGCCTGCCGACGCGCTTCGGCGGCCAGCATCACCGCGGTCATTCCCTATTTCGGCTATGCGCGCCAGGACCGGCGCCCGCGCGCGGCCCGCGTGCCGATCACGGCCAGCATGGTGGCGCGGATGATCTCCGAGTCCGGCATCAAGCATGTGCTGACGGTTGATCTGCACGCCGACCAGATCCAGGGCTTCTTTTCCATCCCCGTCGACAATGTCTACTCATCACCGGTGCTGCTCGGTGACCTGTGGCGTTGCAAGTACGAGAAGATGGTCATCGTCTCGCCGGACGTCGGCGGTGTGGTGCGTGCCCGTGCGATCGCCAAGCGCATGGACGATGCCGATCTGGCCATCATCGACAAGCGCCGGCCGCGCGCCAATGTGTCCGAGGTGATGAACATCATCGGTGAGGTCGAGGACAAGGTCTGCGTGCTCATCGATGACATGGTGGATACGGCCGGTACGCTGTGTCATGCCGCTGCGGCACTCAAGGATCATGGTGCCAGTCGCGTGGTGGCTTATGTCACACATGCCGTGCTCTCCGGCCCGGCTGTCGACCGGATTGCCAATTCAGCACTCGATGAACTGGTGGTCACCGACACCATCCCGTTGTCGGCTCCGGCGATCGCCACCGGCCGCATCCGCCAGCTCAGCGTGGCTGAACTGCTGGGCGAGACCATGCGGCGTATCAGTCAGGCCGAGTCCGTCAGCTCGATGTATCTGGATTGATCAGGCGTTCCCGGGCGCTTTCATCGCCGCCCGCCGTGCTATGATCCGCGCCCCTTCCGTCAAGGCTCCCTGGTCGCAGGGGGGCTTTTTCCTGGCGGACGGTCAACCAAGGAGTACAGATTCATGGCACATCAATTCACCATCGCCGCGGAAAGCCGGCGTGATGCAGGGAAAGGTGCGAGCCGCCGCCTGCGTCGCGAAGGCAAGATCCCCGGCATCATGTACGGTGGCGGCGATGCCCCCGTAGGTATCGCCTTCGACGCCAATGCGCTGCACCGGGGCATGGCCGAAGAGGCGTTTCTGTCCAGCATTCTCAATGTCACGCTGGATGGCAAATCCGTACAGGCCGTCGTGCGTGACTATCAGCCGCACCCGGCCCGCCGTGCGGTCCTGCACCTGGACCTGCAGCGCGTGCTGGCCAACGAAGAGCTGCGCATGACGATACCCCTGCACTTCATCAACGAAGCCCTGTCGAAGGGTGTCAAGCTGGGTGGCGGTTCCGTTTCGCACCTCATGACGGAAGTCGAGATCAGCTGTCTGCCGAAGGACCTGCCGGAGTACATCGAGGTCGATATCGAGCCGATGGAACTCAACGACATGCTGCATCTGCGCGACCTGAAGCTGCCCGAGGGCGTCCGGATTCCAGGCTTCGAGGCGCATACCGACAGCGACCTGCCGGTTGTTCATCTGCACGTCCTGCATGCTGCCGAAGAACCGGCAGCCGATGCGGCCGTTGCTGCGGAAGGCGCTGCGGCACCTGCTCCCGCTGCCGAGAAGGCGGGCGAGAAGCCCAAGACCGACAAGAAGTAATCTGGACTCCGGCACCCGTCGCTGCCTGCGGCGGGTGCCGGCTTTCCAGCAGGCACCCGGAGGAACAGGCCAGTGCTGATCGTGGGGCTTGGTAATCCCGGTCCGAAGCATGCCGGCGACCGCCACAATGTCGGCTTCTGGCTGGCAGATCTGCTCGCCACCCATATCGGTGCAACATTTGCCGTCGCCCAGAAGCTGCAGGGCGAGGAATGTCGCGGCCTCCTCGCCGGGGTGCCGGTGCGACTCATCAAGCCGTCGACCTACATGAATCGCAGTGGGCAGTGCGTCCGGCGCGTGCTCGACTACTACGACATCCCGATCGAGCAGCTGCTGGTCGTGCACGATGAGCTCGACCTGCCGGCTGGCAGCGCGCGCCTCAAGCGTGGTGGCGGGCATGGCGGGCACAACGGTCTGCGCGACATCCTCGCCAATTGTGGTCCCGACTTCATGCGCTTGCGCATCGGTATCGGGCATCCGGGGCACAAGGACCTGGTAACCGACTATGTGCTGCATGCGCCGGGCAAGCAGGAGCGCAGCGAGATCGTCGATGCGCTGACCGAGTCGGTCAGGGCCATCGAGACTTGCACGGTGCGCGGGCTTGAAGCAGCCATGCAGCAGCTGCATTCAGTCCTGCCGCGCAAGAATGGCAGTGCCGAGTACGGACCGGCGGGCTGACGGTCCGCCCCATATGCGTCGTCGCGCAACGTGGCTCACGGCAGTTCTCCTTGGCGGGATGTGGTTGGCGGTGTCGGCCACCGCTGCTGAAACACCTGTCTATCGGGCCAGGGGCCTGGATGCATCCACGGTTGATTTCGTGCTGGGCAATTTCGAGTTCGTGTTGCTGCACGAACTGGCCCATGTCGTCATCGGCGAACTGAAGGTGCCGGTACTCGGGCCCGAGGAAGATGCCGCCGATTTCCTCGCTGCCACCGCACTGCTGAATACCACGCGTGGTGATCCGGTCAGCTACCGGCGGGCCAATACCTGGCTGCTGGCGGCAGCCGAAGGGCTCCGACTCTCCTGGGCCGAAGGAGAGACACGCACTGGCGAGTTGCCCTACTGGAACAGTCACTCGCTCAATATCCAGCGTTTCTACTCGATAGCCTGTCTGCTCTATGGCAACGATCCGGACGCCTTCGCGGATTTGCCGGCAGAGGTTGGCATGCCGGCTGCGCGGGCCGATGGCTGTGAGGCGGAGTGGCAGAAGGCTGATCGTTCCTTCCGCTGGTTGCTCGACAATTTCGGGCGCAAACCCGGTCAGCCCGCCGGTCCGGAGATCCGGATTTTCTACGCTGCACCGAAAACGCTGGCGGCTGGCGAGCTGCTGCGGGAAATACAGAGAGACGGCATGCTTGAGCGGGTCGCCGGCGCGATGCGCGAGCGGATCATCCTGCCGCGGGAGATCAGCCTGCGCATGCGCAGCTGCGGCCGGCCCGAAGCCGCCTGGCAGCCCGAACAGCGGGAACTGGTGTTGTGCTTCGAACTGCTGGATGCGCTGTATCAGCTGAGTGGCCGGCGCGATACAAACGCCAACCGTTCATGACGTGTGCAGTTGCTGCAACTTCCAGCCATCGCCGGCACGAACCAGAGACGCTGATGCGCGACCGCCGCCGAAATCCATTTCGGGGCCTGATTTGGGCAATACATTGAACATGAAACTGACGGTTGCCAGATCGCCGTCAACCTGTATGCCGAGTATGGACAGACGGAAGCGCACCTTGGCGAGGTCGGCCAGTTCAGCCTTGAGATGATTGTCGCGGTAGTCGGTCCAGCCCTGGTTGAAATGCTTGCCTTCGATCATCAAAAAGCGCTCGTCAGCCAGCACAAATGCTTCCGGTGCCGCGGCATCGCCTGAAGTCAGCGCGGCGTGATAGGCCGTCAGTGCGGCGACTACCTCGGCTTCTGCCGGCGACAGGCGGCTTTGGCTGATCGGCTTCGGCGTGTTCGCGACAGCGGGCGCATGACCTCCTTCGGTTGCATCTGTTTCAGCATGCGAGTGCTCCGCGCCTGATTCGTGGTCGTGTCCTCCGTCAGCGACCTGTTGCGGCAAGGCCATGACACCGAGTCCGTGCCGATAGACCAGATCAGCGCCGCGCAATCCGGTTGCCGTCAGGCCGGCCAGGGCAATGACCATGGCGAGCGTGAAGGCCACACCAACACTGTGCCCACGACGTACCCGCCAGGCGTTCCAGAGTGCCACCAGCAGAAACAGGACGGTTGTTCCAAGCGCCCAGAACTTGTGGTTATCCATGGCGAGATGGGCAGCATCGTCATGAGTGACGGAGCCGGCAGCCTGCAAGCCCGCTGCAACCGTCAGCACGGTCAGGCCTGCCCCGAGCCACAGGTTCCAGTTTGCGGTGGTTTCGATGCCGTGCACGGCGCGGTTGCGCCCGGCGAAAGCGGCGGCGAGAAATAGCAGTGCTGCTATGGTCAGCAGCGCGATCGTGAAGTGCACAAGCACCGGGTGCCAGTTGGGGATGATTTCAATCATGCTCGGCGATCCTCAAGTGCGATACACGAGGTGTCCGGTTGCCGGTCGGGGCCATGATTGCGGCAGCACGGCAGAGGTGGGCCGGGCGGCAACTCTTCGTGGCATGATCGGCACCGCCTGCCATCCTCGTGCAAGGGCAGTCATGTGGTCAACCAGAGTACGCTCGAAAATGGCTCGATCATGAACTCAGGTTTGATGTGTGCGCTCCTGTTTGTGGTGTCAGCGGCAGTGCTGGCTCAGCCGGTTGCTGGCCGGTTCCCGGATCAGAAGCCGCCAGATCGTTATGTGCTGATCCATGCGGGCATCCTGCTGGCGGTACCGGGTGCCAGGCCGCAGACCGGGATGACGGTCGTGGTCAGGAATGACCGTATCACTGCCATCGAGAGCGGCTACCTCACCACAGTCGAGGGTGCAGCGGCCGGATCCGTGCCGCTGATCGTCGATCTGTCCGACCGCTTTGTACTGCCGGGCCTGATGGATGCTCACGTGCATCTCTGGCATGAACCGTCGTTCTCGAGGCATCGTGCCGAGCGGGGTGACCGCCACCCGCCATGGCCGGGTGTGCCGGGTTCCGGCGCGGAAGGTGCCGTCAACGCGATGATCTTTGCCCGCCGCAATCTCGCCGCGGGGTTCACGACGCTGCGCGACCTGGGCGCGGATGATGAAGCCGTGTTCGCTGTGCGCAATGCCATCAACGCCGGAAGGATGATCGGTCCGCGCATACTGCTGGCCGGTTCTTCCATCGCCGTGACCGGTGGTCACGGTGACTCGACGCCCATGGCCCGGACGGGTGACGAGATCGAACGCCTGGCCAATGGTACCTGCGATGGCCCCATGGAATGCCGGAAAGCCGTGCGCTATCAGTACAAGCTCGGTGCCGATGTCATCAAGTTCACATCCACCGGAGGCTTCGGGTCCAACACGGGTCTCGATCCCCAGCTCTTCCCGGACGAGATACAGGCAATCATCTCGACCGCGCACCTGCTTGGCCTGAAGACGGCAGCACATGCCTATTCACCGATCGCCATCAAGGACGCAGTCCGTGCCGGTGTCGACTCCATCGAGCATGGCTTTCTGCTCGATGACGAGGGCATCGCGATGATGAAGAAGGCGGGCACCTTTCTGGTGCCGACGCTTTCGGCCAGCTATCCGCCGCCGATTTTCCGCATTCCGGATCCGCCGTCCGTGAAGCTCAGGAATGAATACCGGGCCTTCGAACGCGCCCATGCCGCGGGGCTCAATATCGCCTTCGGTACGGATGCCGGAACATTCGCGCACGGTGACAATGCCAAGGAATTCGAGTTGATGGTCGGTTTCGGCATGACGCCGATGGACGCCATCCGCTCTGCGACCGTCATGACAGCGGAACTCTTCGGGATTTCCGCTGAAGCGGGTACTCTGGAGCCCGGCAAGCTTGCTGATCTCGTTGCCGTGAAGGGCAACCCGCTTGAGAGCGTGGCGGTGCTCGGGAATATCGATTTCGTGATGAAGAGCGGCCGCATCGCCAAGCAGGATGGCCGCATGATCGAGCCTTTCAACTATCCTGCTGTCGTCGAGTGAACTGTTTTCCCAAGCCTTCAACAATGGAGTCGAAAAACAATGTATTCCAGACAGATATTTTCAGCCCGCATCATCAGGGCTGTCGGCTTGGCCGCGAGCGTGGTGCTCACTGCACCACTCGCATCGGCTGAGGGGGGCGCAGCACCTGCTGCACAGCCTGCTGCACAGGCGGGCACGGAGTTGCCGGTGCGCCTGATTCCCAATGTGCCGAAGAACGCCGAGGCCTATTACGGCCCGGACAGCCTGCATGTGATCGCCCAGACGCAGGATCCTGCGGCGCTGAAGGCCGAGGGACGGGACAGCGGTGCGCTGACCTATACCTTCACGGATACCGGTACCGACGTCAGGCGCATCAACGACAAGGGCCAGGATGCCTGTTCGTATTTCTTCCCCGACGGCAAGCGCCTGGTCTGGACCTCGACCAAAGACAACATGGACATGCCGATCGGCAACTGGTCGGACTCGAACAACTATCCGCAGGGCGCCGAGCTGTATATCTCCGATCTGGATGGCAAGAACGTCAAGCGCCTGACCAACAACAAGTACTACGAGGCGGAAGTTTCGGTGTCGCCGAATGGCGAGTGGATCGTGTTCGGTCGGCAGATCGACGGCAAGATGGATCTCTGGCGCATGCGCGCGGACGGCAGTGACGAGAAGCAGCTCACCTTCACGGATGACTGGCAGGAAGGTGCACCGTTCTACCTGCCGGACAACGAAACGATCCTGCATCGTGCCTGGAAGCGCAGCGAGTATGGCAAGGTCAGGCCGACGCCCATGACCGTTTTCACCATCAGGAACGACGGCAGCGAACACATCGCGCGCACTTTCGACCAGGACATGAACTGGGCGCCGTATCCGGCTCCCGATGGCCGGCACTACGTGTTCGTGCGCATCGTCGAGAACAACAACTGGGAGGTTTTCCTCGGTGACCTGGCTGGTGGTGAGCCGAAGCGTCTGACCTTCAACCCGGGTTTCGACGGCTTTCCATCCATGTCGCCGGATGGCAAAAAGATGCTGTTTGCGCGCAGCACGGGTGGCGGCTTCATGTCCAACCTC
>JAUPLK010000281.1 GCA_030836925.1 Pseudomonadota bacterium | reverse complement strand
TGGGGCTGGGGCGATGAGGAGAACGAAGCGACACTCCGGCTGGTCGGCGGCGCGCTGCCGGGACGGGAAGCCGTCGACAGCCTGCTGGTGCTGGGATCGGGTGCCGGCCGCCTCGCCTATGATCTGCATCAGGAATACGCGATCGGCCTGACGCTGGCGCTGGACTTCAATCCTCTGCTCACGCTGGTGGCGCGACGCGCCGTGGCTGGCGAGGTGACGGAGCTTTGGGAGTTCCCGCTGGCGCCGCGCACGCTGGCGGACAACGCCGTGCTGCGCGAACTGGTGGCACCGGAGCCGGTGCGCGAGGGCTTTCAGCTGATATTGGGCGATGCGCTGCGGCCGCCGCTCACTGCCGGCAGCTTCGACGTGATCGTCACGCCGTGGTTTGTCGATATCCTGCCGGAAGATTTCCGGATACTCGCGGCACGGATCAACACACTGCTGAAATCCGGCGGACGCTGGATCTGTTTTGGCTCGCTCTGTTTTGGCCAGCCGCTGGCGAGCCAGCGCTACAGCCTCGAAGAAGCGCTGGCCATCGTGATGGACAGCGGCTTTGGCGAACCGGATGTGCGCGAGGACGACATTCCTTATATGTGCTCGCCGGCCAGCCGCCATGGGCGCATGGAGAACGTGCTCACCATCGTCGCCGACAAGGAACGCAGCGTGGCGCTGCCGCCGCGTCACCGGGCGCTGCCGGACTGGCTGATCAACGGTACCCAGCCCGTGCCGCTGCTGCCGGCCTTCGAACTGCAGGCCATGACCACGCGCATCTACTCGTTCATCATGGGCATGATCGACGGCCGCCGCTCGATCCGCGACATGGCAAAACTGCTCGTCGACCAGCGCCTGATGAGCCGCGACGAAGCCGAGCCGGCAGTGCGCACCTTCCTCATCAAGATGCACGACGACTCCCAACGCTAGGTGCCGGGTTTGGCTTAGTTGGCTTAGTTGGCTTAGTTGGCTTGATAGGCATCCAGCCCCGCATTTCTGTTGATATCGGCCCAAAAGGCTGGCTGCAACGCTACCTTGTCAGGCAGACACTGGCCCGACATGGCCAGGCGACCGCGACAGCATCTTCCGGGCGGCTTTTACCACGTCACGCTGCGGGGCAATCATCGCCAGCAGATCTTCAACCGTGATGCTGATCGCGATGCTCTCGAGGAAATCATCGCCGAAGCAGCCAGCCAGACCGAAGTGGGCATCCATGCCTATTGCTGGATGAGCAATCACCTGCACATGGTGACCCGGGTAGCAGAGGTACCGCTCGGACGGTTGATGCAGCGCATGGCCGCCCGCTATGCCCGCCACTTTCAGCGAACCCTGAACACGACGGGACACCTGTTCGAGCGACGCTACCATGCGGGCCTGGTGACGACCGACAAGCAGTTGCTGGCCGCGGTTCGCTATGCGCACCTCAATCCGGTGCGCGCTGGTCTGGTCGAAGATCCAGCCAGGTACCCCTGGTCAAGCCATCGGTGGTATCAGCGTTCCGGGGGACCACCCTGGCTGCGCACCGAATTCGTGCTGAGTCTTTTTGACGACGATCCGGCCCGCGCCAGGTCCAGGTATGCACGCTTCATGGCCGAAGACACCGACGATGTCAGCCCGGAATCAGGACCAATCCCGGTACGCCACGACAAGAACCCAGGAACATCACCAACTGCCAGGTCTGCAATGGCCAAGACAGGTGATGAACAGATGTCGCTCGATGAACTCGTCCGGCGGATCTGCATCGATGAGCACGTCGCTGAGGCCGCTCTGCGCAGCCCATCGCGCGACCGGCGTCTGGTTCGCATTCGCACCCGTATCGCCAACGAGGCGGTCGCATCAGGGGCGGCTTCCCTATCCGAGGTAGCACGGCGCTTCAATCGTCACGTCGCGTCAATGACCAAGGCAATCAGTCGGGGCCGAAAAGCAACGACCGTGTGAAACAAGCCAACTAAGCCAACTAAGCCAACTAAGCCAAACCCGGCACCGTTAGACGGATCTCGGCGCCACCGAGTGTCGAGCGGCTGATCGCCACAGTGCCACGGTATAGCCCGACGATTTCACACACCACCGCCAGTCCGATGCCCTGGCCGGGCACATCGCCGCGCTGATCGGCACGGATACCCCGGCCCAGCACGGAGCCGGCCTGCTCGTCCGGAATTCCCGGGCCATCGTCGGCAACACTGATCATGAGCATATCGTCGTCGCCACCGCTCACCGTCACCACGATGCGGCCCGCACACCACTTCCAGGCGTTGTCGAGCAGGTTGCCGAAGATCTCGTAGAGATCGCCCTGCTCCGCCGGATAACTCGCACCGTCCGGAATCTGCAGCTCGCAACTGACCGGCTTGTCGCGATGAATCTTGCGCAGGCTGCTGACGATGTCCTCCAGCAGTGGCAGCAGCACGACCGGCCGGGCCACGAGACTGCGCGGCCCGGATGCAGCGGCCCGCCGCAGCTGATAGTCGACCACGCTTTGCATGCGCTCGATCTGTGCACGCAGCGTCGCAGTATCCGGCTGGCCGGCACCGAGCTCCGTGCGCACCACCGCCAGCGGCGTCTTCAGGCTGTGCGCCAGATCGTCCATGGTGGTCCGATAGCGACTCATGCGCTGTCGCTCGGCAACCAGCAGCGTGTTGAGGCCGCGCGTCACACCGGCCAGCTCGCGCGGATAGCCGGCACCGAAGGCCTCCTGCCGGCCGGCTTCGATGGCGGCGATTTCAGCCGACATGCGCCGCAGCGGCCGGAGTGCGAAGCGGATTGCCAGCCACAGGGCGGCGAGCAAAACGAACATGACACCGGCGAACCAGCCGAGCAGCTGGGTCCTGAAGCGCTCGAGCTGCGCCTCGTAGCCGGCCAGATCGGCAGCCGCAAAAACCTGAAAGGCGGGTGTGGCGTCGGGACCGAGTTCCCAGTTGATGCCCAGTCCGAACAACAACACCTCACTGCCATCAGGCAACAGCCGCCGGCTGACCCGCCGCTCGCCGGCCTTCAGAGTGGCACCCGGCGCCAGTTCCAGGCCCACCGCCGAGGGCGAGCGCCACAGCGGCAAGCCGGACGCATCGAGGATCTCGCTGTAGAGCCCGGAACCCGGATTGCGCAGGCGCGTTTCCAGCAGTCGCCTCGGCACCGACAGGTTGCCGGCATCATCGGGCTCGGCCGCCCCGATCAGCGCCAGTACC
>JAUPLK010000280.1 GCA_030836925.1 Pseudomonadota bacterium | reverse complement strand
CGGCATCTGGCTCTTTCACTTCCTGATCCTGCGCGGCGTTCAGCAGGCCGCATTCATCAACAGCATTGTGACGGTGGCCAAGGTCATCCCGATCATGGTCTTCATCGTGATCGCTTTCGCTGCCTTCAAAATGGACCTGTTCAGCTTCAACCTCTACGGCGGCGACCTGACCAGCAGCCTTTTCGAGCAGGTCCGGGCGACCATGCTTGTCACGGTGTTCGTATTCATCGGCATCGAGGGCGCCAGCGTCTATTCGCGTTTTGCCAGGGAGCGCGCCGACGTCGGCAAGGCCACGATCCTGGGCTTCATCATCGTCACCACCCTGATGGTGCTGGTGACCTTGCTGCCCTACGCCGTGCTGCAACGTGCAGATATTGCCGGCCTGCGCCAGCCGTCGATGGCGGCCGTGCTCGAGTCCGTCGTCGGGCCGTGGGGCGCGGTCTTCGTCAGCGTCGGGCTGCTGGTGTCGGTGCTCGGTGCCTATCTGGCCTGGGCCCTGATCTGCGCCGAGGTGATGTTCGCGGCCGGCAAGTCAAAGGACATGCCCAGGGCCTTCGCGAGGGTCAACAAGAACAACGTGCCCGTGGTGGCCCTGTGGGTGACGAGCATCGTCATCCAGATCATCGTGATCACGACCTACTGGTCGCGTGACGCGTTCTCGCTGATGCTGAACCTGACCAGCGCGACGACGCTGATCCCGTACCTGTTCGTCGCCGCCTACGGCCTGATGATCGCCAGTCGGGGCGAGACCTACGACAAACGGCCGGAAGAGCGCCGGCGCGATCTCATCCTGGCCTCGCTGGCGGTGGCCTACACACTGTTCATGATCTACGCCGGCGGCCTGAAGTTCATCCTGCTGTCGGCCGTGCTGTTTGCGCCGGGTACGTTGCTGTACTTCATCGCACGCCGTGAGCAGGGCAAGCCGGTGTTCGAGAAGACCTCTGACTGGGCCACTTTCGGCGTCATCGTTGCTGCCGCCCTCTACGGCGTTTACGGCCTGGCAACCGGCGTGGTATCCATCTAGCCAACAACAAGGAGTTCCTCATGGCAAATCCAGGTGAAGTGAAATTTGGCGTCCACTCGGAAGTGGGCCAGTTGCGCAAGGTCATGGTCTGTGCGCCGGGCCGCGCTCACGCACGCCTGACGCCGTCCAACTGCGATGCGTTGCTGTTCGACGACGTGCTGTGGGTGGAAAACGCCAAGCGCGATCACTTCGATTTTGTCAGCAAAATGCGCGACCGCGGTGTCGAGGTTGTCGAGATGCACAACCTGCTGGCCGAAACAGTGGCCGTGCCCGAGGGGAAAAAGTGGATCCTTGACAACCAGGTCGTGCCCAACCAGGTGGGCCTGGGCTTCATCGACGAACTGCGCAGCTACCTCGAGGGCCTGAATAACCGCGATCTCGCGGAAACCCTGATCGGCGGCCTGTCCACCAACGAATTCCCGGAGTCGGTTGGCGGCGCGGCGTTCACCGTCGTCCGCGAGGCCGCTGGCGTCACCGAATACCTGTTGCCGCCGGTGCCGAACACGCTCTACACCCGGGACACCACCTGCTGGATCTATGGCGGCGTGACCCTCAACCCGCTCTACTGGCCGGCGCGGCATGAGGAAACCATCCTCACGACAGCGATCTACAAGTTCCACCCCGACTTCGCCGGCAAGGTGAACGTCTGGTGGGGCGACCCGACCGAAGACCACGGCCTGGCCACGCTGGAGGGCGGAGACGTCATGCCCATCGGCAAGGGCAACGTGCTCATCGGCATGAGCGAGCGCACCTCCCGCCAGGCCATCAGCCAGCTCGCTGCCACGCTGTTCAGGAAAGGCGCCGCCCAGCGCGTGATCGTCGCCGCCATGCCGAAGATCCGCGCTGCCATGCACCTGGATACGGTGTTCACCTTCGCCGACCGGGACTGCGTCCTGCTGGCGCCCGACTTCATGAATCAGACGCGCACCTTCTCTTACCGCCCCAGCAGCCACGCAAGTGGCGTCGAGCTGCATGCCGAAAACAAGCCCTTTGTCGACGTCGTGGCCGAGGCGCTGGGCCTGAAGAAGCTGCGCGTCGTCGAGGCTGGCGGCACCGACTACCAGCGCGAGCGCACCCAGTGGGACAGCGGTGCGAACCTGGTGTGCGCCTCGCCGGGCGTCGTTTATGCCTACGACCGCAACACCTACACCAATACGCTGCTGCGCAAGGAAGGCATCGAGGTCATCACCATCGTCGGTGCGGAACTGGGTCGCGGACGCGGGGGTGGCCATTGCATGACCTGCCCGATCATCCGCGATGCGGTGGACTACTGATCGAGGTGCCTCGGCATTAGTTCGCGCACACCGGCGGAAATCCATAGGCCAGACCCCTGAACAGGCCCGACTCGCCCCAGCCGCTCACGCTGATCGAAGCGATCAGCCCGGTCGCCAGCCTCGTCATGCTGGTCGGGCTGTCCTACTTCCTGTTCGGCGACGCCGGCGCTCTGGGGCCGAACCAGGTGGCCCTCGTCGTTGCGACGATGATCGCGGTGTTCATCGGCGTGCGCCGCGGCCACTCGATGGAGTCCCTCGGGAAGGCTGCGTCGGAAAGCGTGGCCACGGGCATCGGCGCGATTTTCATCCTGTTCGCGGTCGGCGGGCTGATTGGCACCTGGGCGCTCAGCGGCACGCTGGTGGCGATGGTCTATTACGGTCTGCAGTTGCTCAGCCCGAACTACTTCTTCGTCACCGCCTGTGCCATCACGGCTGTCGTTTCGATCAGCATCGGCAGCTCCTGGACGGTCGTCGGCACCATTGGCGTTGGCTTCATGGGCATTGCCGTGAGCATGGAGCTCAATCCGGCCATCGCCGCTGGTGCGGTGATTTCCGGCGCCTATTTCGGCGATAAATCATCGCCCCTCTCCGACTCGGCCAATCTCGCCGCCGCTGCCGCCGGTGTAGAGCTCTACCAGCACATTCGGGAGACGCTACTGACATCCACGGTAGCGCTGGCAATCGCCCTTACAGTCTTCTTCTTTCTGGGTGCACCGGGCGACTTCGACTCGTCGGAGAAAATGGCAGCCATTCAGGGCGCTTTCCAGATCCAGCCCATCATGTTCCTGCCGCTGGTGCTGGTCATACTGTTGGCGCTCTTTCGGGTCCCGGCGTTCACGGCGATTTTCCTGGGCTCCATTGCCGGCGGTCTG
>JAUPLK010000056.1 GCA_030836925.1 Pseudomonadota bacterium | reverse complement strand
CACGACCTCGGCAATCGCCGTCCGCACATCGCGCAGGAACTCACCGGCCGAATAGCTCTCCCAGGGATCACGGACATCAATCAGCCGGTGCGGTATTTCCGCGAGCAGCGCGGGTTCGGGCTTGCCCGTGCCAATGTTCATGCGCCGGTAGACCAGCGCCGAATCGACACTGATGACGCCGACGGGGAGACGTCTGGCCAGTTCGATGGCCAGTGCGGTCTTGCCCGTTGCGGTCGGCCCCATCAGGCAGATGACGAGCGGCACACTGCTCATCAGGCGATCACCGGTAGCGCCTCAGCGGCCACGCGCAAACAGCTGATCGAGATCGGTCATCGACAACGCAACCCGTGTCGGTCGCCCATGGTTGCACTGCTCGCTGCGCTCCGTGCATTCCATGTCGCGCAGCAGACTGTTCATCTCTTCCACGGTCAGGCGGCGATTGGCACGTATAGCCGCGTGGCAGGCTGAGCCGGCCAGCACGCGATCCAGCACATCCAGCAGCTCATCCATGACCAGATCCGTGCCCAGACCGGGCAGCAATTCACGCAGCAGCGCACCGGGATCAACGCTACCCAGAAGGGCCGGAATGCCGCGTACGGCAATCCGGTCCGGCGCGATGCGGTCGAGCAGGAACCCGCAGCGGGCAAGCAATTCGCCGTGCTGCTCGACCTGGTCGGCTTCACGCTCGCTGACCGCGAGCGACAGCGGCACGAGCAGGCCCTGCACCTGCACGGCGGACTGACGGACCGCCGCCTTCAGCCTTTCGTAACTGACCCGCTCATGGGCCGCATGGGCATCGACGATGATCAGACCATCGGCATTCTGCGCGAGAATGTACACGCCATGCAGTTGCGCCAGCGCGAAGCCGAGCGGTGGCAACTGGCCGCCTGTTGCCGCCGGTGCAGCCGGTTGCGCATAGGTCGCCATCTGCTCGCGCAGGATGGCGGACGACACCGGCATGGCCAGCCCCAGCGGGCCTTGTTGCGGCACCACGACCGCCCCGGCAAATTCACCGAAGCGATGCGATCCACCATCGGCAGTGTCGGGCTCGGCAATCGCCGCCTCCACCGTCCGGCGCACGAAATCACGCACCGGCCCCGGCTCGCGAAAGCGGACCTCCTGCTTGGCCGGGTGCGCATTCACATCGACCCAGGCCGGATCCATGTCCAGATAAAGGACAAAGGCGGGCCATCGGTCGCGATAGAGGACGTCGCGATATCCGGCACGCACCGCTCCGGCGAGCAGCTTGTCGCGAATCGCCCGCCCGTTGAGAAACATGTATTGCAGGTCCGGCTGACTGCGCGCGTGCACCGGGCGCACCAGCCAGCCACGCAACAGCATCCCGCCCGATTCACGCTGTATGTAGATCGCGTTATCGGAGAATTCACGGCCGCACACCCGGCTCACCCGGTCCAGCAGTTCGGTCGGCGTGACGGCTGCCGGCAGATCCAGAATCTGGCGCTGGTTGTGCGTCACCCGCACGGCGACGCCACTGCGCGACAGCGCGATGCGTTCGATTACCTCTCGGACGCGGCCAAACTCGGTGCGCTCGCTGCGCAAAAACCGCCGGCGTGCCGGCGTGTTGAAAAAAAGATCGCGCACCTCGACCGTGGTGCCAGGCGGATGCGCCACCGGACTGACGCCACCCCTGCCGCCATCTGCGCCGTCGAGCATGAAGGCGGCATCAGCCGAGCGCTGGCGGGAGGTGATCCACAGGCGCGACACCGACGCGATGCTGGGCAATGCCTCGCCACGAAACCCCAGCGTCGCCACCTGCTCGAGTTCCTCGAGTGAACTGATCTTGCTGGTGGCATGCCGGGCGAGTGCCAGCGGCAGCTCATCGCGCGGGATACCACCGCCATCATCGCGTATCCGGCAAAGCTTTACCCCCGCCTCCTCCAGCTCGATCTCGATGCGCGAAGCGCCGGCATCCAGACTGTTCTCGAGGAGCTCCTTGACCACCGAAGCAGGGCGTTCGACAACCTCACCAGCAGCAATCTGATTGACCAGGTGAGCGGGCAGTTGACGAATCGGCATCCGCCAATTGTTTCAAATACAGCGGGTATTGCAAACCGGGGGGGCCGCGAAGGGCCCGTTCAGGTGCTTTCGACCGGAATCCGCAGGGTCTGCCCGAGCTGCACGGAATCGGAACGCAGTCCGTTGACGGCACGGATCCGCTGCATGCTGGTCTTGTAACGCTCTGCAATGCCGGAAAGCGTATCGCCGCGCCGGATCACATGCCGTATGTCGCGGGAAGTTTCCGCAGGCCGGACCGCTGCCATGATCACATCACGCGCCGGATTGGCATCGAAGTAACGACGGACTCCACCCAGCATCGCACGAGCCAGCTTTTCCTGGTGCTTTGCAGAACCCAGGTTGCGCTCATCCTCGGGATTGGAAATATAGGCCGTCTCGATCAGCACAGAAGGCACATCGGGCGACTTCAGCACCATGAACGGGGCATGCTGGACCTTGTCGCGATGCAGACGCCCGAGCGTCGCCATCTCGCCGAGAATCGCATCACCCACGCTGATACTCGAACTGATGGATGCGTTCTGCGACAGATCCATCAGTACCGATGCCAGCACGGGATCCTTGTTGCCGAGTTCGACCCCGCCGATGAGCGCGGCATTCTCGCGTGCCGCCAGCCGACGTGATGCCTCGTCACTCGCCGCTTTTTCGGAGAGCACATAAACCGTGGAGCCACGCGCACTGCGATTCATGGCCGCATCGGCATGGATTGAGACAAACAGGTCTGCGCTTACCGAGCGCGCCCGCTCCATGCGCGCACGCAGATCCAGAAAACGATCGTCGCTGCGGGTCAGGACACCGCGCATGCCGGGCTCGCTGTTGATGAGTGCGACCAGGCGACGGCTGATCGCCAGCGTGACATCCTTTTCCTGCAAACCACGCGGTCCGTGTGCGCCCGGATCATGGCCACCGTGGCCGGCATCAACCACGACGACGATATCCCGTTCGCGCCGCACCGGTTTTTCCGTGGCCACTGGTGCGATTGGCGCTGCAGCCGGCTCAGCCTGCGGTTTCGATTCTGGTAATGGCACAGGTTCAGGCGTATTCGCTGCCACGGGACCGGAAACTTCGGGCGCGGCTGCCACCGCTGCCATGTCCACCGGTTGCAGGTCGATTGTCAAACGCGCAGCTGACGCTTCGCTGGCAGTTGTGCTGTGCGGACGCATCGCACCCGTGAGATCGAAAACAATGCGCAAGTCGCCGTCCCGAAGTGCGGCACGGACACCGCGTACGGCGCCCACCGCCTTTGGCAGTGGCAAGGCGCTGCGATCCAGGGCTGCAGCAGGGATGTCCAGCACCACCCGGTCCGGACCGGTCAGGGTGAACAGCTTGAAATCGGCGGATCGAGAGAGGCGCAGTTCGATACGGGTGGCGACACCCTGCTCGACAATCTGCACCGCCTGTACCTGGAGGCGCGCAGCGGCGTCAGCGCCGGAAACGCCCATCAGCAGGCTGGCGATGGTGCCAGCAAGGCAGTTGATCCAGCTGCGCTTCACGCCCTGCCTCCCGGATAGCTGTATACGTGGGCGATTATACGTAATCACGCCCGTATCTGGAACAATATTCCTTTTTTAAATATGGGGATAGCAGCGGTATGTCAATGGCGAAATGAAGATACCGCCTGAATGACGCATGCCTGCTGGGCTCAGCCGTCCAGACTGAGCCGCTCCAGCAACCCGATACCCCGCGCGGTCAGCGCATGGAGGACCGCTTTCCGACCCTCATCGGCAATGGACAGGTCGAGCTTGATATCGGCCGGCGGCAGGCGCCCCAGCCCGCGCACGGGCCACTCGACCAGCAACACGCTGCCGGCACCAAACTGGTCGGCGATGCCCAGGGCGTCCAGTTCGGCGGGATCCCTGAGGCGGTAAAGGTCCGCATGGAGCAGCTGAAAACCACCGGCCACATAGGGTTCGACCAGCGTATAGGTGGGACTCGGTACCCGCCCCTGGTAACCGAGACCGGCCAGCAGGGCCCGTGCAAAAGCCGTCTTGCCGGCACCGAGCTCGCCTTCCAGGTAGATGCAGAACTGCACCGGCTGGAGCGCGACCATGGCCTCTGCCACGGCATGACCAAGTCGCGCTGTCGCGGCCGGGTCGGCGAGCGTCAGTGTGCGGGATTCAGCCATGTGCGGAACTGTGCAAACAGATCGCTGGCCAGCAGGCCCCGCTCGCCGGCAAGCGCTGCCGCATCGCCCGCTGCAGCGTGGATGAATGCCGCGCCCGCCGCTGTCTGCACATCGGTCGCGCCGGTCTGTGCAACCAGGCCGGCCAGCAGACCCGTCAGCACATCGCCCATGCCGGCCGTGGCCATGCCGGGATTGCCCCGGTCGATCAACACCGGGACGCTGCCCGCTCGCCCGACCAGGCTGCCGCGACCCTTGAGGATCACGGTGCCGCCATACTGGCGGCAGAGCTCGGTCAGCGCGGCAAGCCGGTCGGCCTGCACGGTGGCACTGCTGCTGCCGAGCAGGCGTCCTGCTTCACCCGGATGCGGCGTGAGTATCCAGTCGTCCCTGTGCAATTTGCGCTCTGCCAGCAGGTTGAGCGCATCGGCATCCAGCACCAGCGGCAGACCACAGGCCGTGACCCGCTCGAACAACGCCTGTGCCCACGCATCGTGACCAAGACCCGGACCACAGGCCACGATCGTGGCGCGCTCCAGCAGCGGATCGAGATCATGCGCCTCCGCCATGCCGGCACACATCAACTCGGGGCGACCCACTGGCAGCAACAGGGCGTGCTCCGGCCGGGTCGCCACCGTGACCAGACCGGCCCCGGCACGCAAGGCAGCCTCGCCGGCAAGGCGCACCGCGCCGCTCATGCCGTAATTGCCACCCACGATCAGTACGTGACCAAAACTGCCCTTGTGCGCATTGGCCGGACGCGGCGGCAACAAGTGCAGCAGATCATTCCTGCCGTAGAGACTGAACAGCGGTGCAGCCTCAAGGTGCTCGACAATGCTGGCCGGGAGATCGAGTCCGGCAAATTCGATCACGCCGCAGCAGTCCGGCCCCGAGCCCAGATACAGGCCGGCTTTCTGGCCGACAAAGGTCACGGTCACATCAGCCCACACGGCGGCGCCGAGGACTGTGCCGTTCGTGCTGTCCAGTCCGCTGGGCACATCAAGCGCAAGCACCGGTCGCACCCCGGCATTGATCGCCTCGATGGCGGTACGAAATTCCCCGCTGACCGGCCGCTGCAGACCCGTACCGAGCAATGCATCGACGACCAGATCAGATGAGTCGATCATGCCCGGTGCAAAAGCCTGCGTCGTTCCGCCGGCACTCTCGAAGTCGCGCCAGGCTGTCGCGGCATCACCCTGCAGTCGTGCCGGATCAGACAGCGCAACAACAGTGAGGTCCAGACCAGCGGCCAGCGCCAGCCGGGCTACGACATAGCCGTCGCCGGCATTGTTGCCGGAGCCACATAGCAGCAGCCAGCGACGGGCGTCCGGCCAACGCTCGCGCGCAATCCCGAACGCGGCCTGCCCGGCGCGCGTCATCAGTTCATGACCGGGAATGCCGTAATCCGCGCTTGCCCTGCGATCGAGCTCACGGACCTGTGCGGGCGTCCACACGCTGTGTGCCATATCGGTCATGCGGGTGATTATACTCATGGCCCCTGAACGCACCGGCCCTGCCTGCCCACACCTGTGTCAGCTCCAGCCCCCGACTCTCCGGAACTCGCCCAAAGCATCAAGGACTGGGGACTGGCGCTTGGCTTTCAGCAGGTCGGCATCACGCATACCGATCTCGCCACAGCCGAAGCCCGACTGAACGCATGGCTGGCGGCCGGCCTGCACGGCGAACTCGACTACATGGAAAAGCACGGCAGCAAGCGCTGCCGTCCGGCTGAACTCTGGCCGGGCACGCGCCGGGTGATCACCGCGCGCATGGACTACCTGGGTGCGGATATTGCGGCAGCGGCACGTTGCCTCGCAGACCCGGAACGCGGCTACATCGCGCGTTATGCGCTGGGGCGCGACTATCACAAGACTCTGCGCCAGCGGCTGCAGAAACTCGCCGACCGGATCACGGCGGAAATCCGGCCACACAACTACCGCGTATTCACCGACAGCGCACCGGTGATGGAAAAACCACTGGCCGAAGCAGCCGGACTCGGCTGGATCGGCAAACACACCAACCTGATCAATCGCAGCGCCGGCTCCTGTTTTCTGCTCGGCGAGATCTACACCGACCTGCCGCTCGCCATCGATACGCCGGCCAGCAATCACTGCGGCAGCTGCCAGGCCTGCCTGGACATCTGCCCGACACAGGCGATCACCGCACCCTATACGCTGGACGCCCGCCGCTGCATCAGCTACTTCACGATAGAGACCCCTGGTCCGATCCCGACCGAACTGCGAGCCGCGATGGGCAACCGGATTTTCGGCTGTGACGATTGCCAGCTGGTCTGCCCCTGGAACAAGTTTGCCCGGGCGGGCACAGAGCCGGACTTTGCCGTCCGGCACGGCCTGGACCAGGCCGGACTGGTCGAGCTCTTCAGCTGGACCGAAGCGGAATGGAGCAAACGCACCGAGGGCAGTGCCCTGCGGCGGGCCGGATACGCGGGCTGGTTGCGCAACATCGCGGTGGCCCTCGGCAATGCGCCAACCTCGCCTGAAATTCTGGCCGCACTGGAAGCGCGACGCGAGCACCCGCTTGAACTGGTGCGTGAGCATGTAGCCTGGGCGCTGGCACGACATGCCGCACCAGAAGCAGACGACTGATTCAGCGCTCGACCAGTTGATTGTCGATCAGGCGTGCGCGGCCGAGGTGTGCCGCAACCAGGACCACCAGGTGCCGGTCCATGATCTGCGCAGGCTGCAGACCATGGGCATTGCGGATCGAAAAATAATCAGGCCGGAAACCTGCCGCCACCAGCGTGGCCTTGCCATGCGCCTCGAGCGCTGCGTAGTCGCGCGCACCGGCACGCAAACGATCTCCACACTCGCTGACCGCGCGATACAGCACCGGCGCCAGCCTGCGCTCGGCCGGGCTGAGGTACTGGTTGCGCGAGCTGAGCGCCAGTCCGTCGGCTTCGCGCAGAGTCGGCCCGGCGACGATCGCCACCGGGTAGTGCAGGTCTGCCTGCAGACGGCGAATGATGGTGAGCTGCTGGTAGTCCTTCTGGCCAAACACGGCCACATCCGGCTGCACGATGTTGAACAGGCGGCTGACCACCGATGCGACGCCGTCGAAGTGCCCCGGACGAAACTCGCCGCACAGTATCGACGAGAGCCCGGGGACCGAGACGACCGTACCGGCATCTTCCGCACGCGGATACATTTCCTCGACTGCCGGCGCGAACAACAGCTCGGCACCGGCGCGCGTGAGACGACGGCGATCATGGTCCAGCGTGCGCGGATAGGCCTGGTAGTCCTCGCCCGGCCCGAACTGGGTGGGATTGACGAACACGCTGACGACGATCCGGTCGGCCTGCCTGCGCGCCAGTTCCACCAGGCTGATATGGCCCTGGTGCAGATTGCCGAGGGTGGGCACGAGCGCCACCGTCTGGCCGGCATGCCGCCAGGCACGCAGCGTCTCGCGCAGACTCGCAATCTTGCGGATGGTTTTCACAGACTCGGATTCCGCTGCCAGGATATGGTCAGGAGAAGCAGTGCTCTGGTGCCGGGTAGCTGCGATCCTTGATGGCGTGGACATAGGCCTGCAGGGCTTCGAGCGGTGAGGCGTTGCCGGTCATGAAGTTGCGCACAAAGCGCGGCAGGCGGCCCTGCGTGATGCCCAGCATGTCGTAAAGCACCAGGATCTGGCCGTCCACGTCCGGACCAGCGCCGATGCCGATCACCGGAACCGATACCGCGT
Source organism: Pseudomonadota bacterium (assembly GCA_030836925.1). GTDB lineage: Bacteria > Pseudomonadota > Gammaproteobacteria > Steroidobacterales > SHZI01. The sequence goes on along the minus strand of JAUPLK010000056.1, from coordinate 231 downwards.
GTCGAACCGCCTGGCCGAGTTCATTCGGCACGCATTCGAGCAGCAGGATATCCGCCCCGGCCTGCTCCAGCGCAACGGCATCCTCGAGCATCTGCTCGGCCTGGGCCTGACCGCGGCCCTGCACCTTGAAACCACCGATCTTGTGCACCGACTGCGGACGCAGACCCAGGTGTGCACACACGGGAATATCGTGCTGGGCCAGATGTTCGACGATGCCGACCTGGCTGGCGC
>JAUPLK010000279.1 GCA_030836925.1 Pseudomonadota bacterium | reverse complement strand
GCGATCTCGCCAAACTCCTGCAGTCGGGCCGCGAACGGCGCAAATCCGGTCTGGCGCTGCTGGAAGGCGTGCACCTGGTGGCCGCCTACCAGCAGCACTGCGGACTGCCCGAGCAAGTGATCATCAACGCAGACCGCGGCGGCGAGGCCGAAGTCGCGACACTGCTCGCTGCGCTGGCACCACTGGAACCACTCATTTTCAGCGCGGCACTGTTTGCCCGGCTGTCCTCGGTCGATACGCCTACCGGCATCATGGCCGTGATCAAGGCACCGTTGCGCAGCACGATCCCGGCGCAACCGGGCTCCTGCGTGATCCTCGAAGACATACAGGATCCGGGTAACCTGGGCTCGATACTGCGCTCGACCGCAGCTGCCGGTCTGCGCGAGGTCTACCTGTCGCGGCATTGCGTCGATGCCTGGTCGCCGCGCGTGCTCAGGGCCGGCATGGGCGCGCACTTTTTGCTCGACATCTACGACGGCGTGGACCTGGGCGCACTGGCCGGCAGCTTTCCCGGGCGCATCGTCGCCACCCACCTGCATGGCCGGCAATCCCTCTACGACACCGATCTCGGCGGCACCATCGGCCTGGTATTCGGCAACGAAGGGGCCGGTCTGTCACGACCACTACTCGATGCAGCAAAAGAGATCGTGACCATCCCCATGCCCGGCGGTACCGAGTCGCTGAATATCGCTGCTGCCGCTGCCGTATGCCTGTTCGAGCGGGTCCGACAGGGTACGATACGCGCCCGGGAATAAGCCCGCACAGAACGGGCCAGGAAGCGCGGCGCATGGAACAGACCCACTTCGGCTTCGAGACCGTCGCAACGGCAGAGAAATCCGGTCGTGTGCGGGCGGTGTTCGATTCCGTCGCCCCGAACTACGACATCATGAACGACCTGATGTCAGGCGGCCTGCACCGCCTGTGGAAACACTTCACCCTGGCGCGCACCGGCCTGCGGCCCGACGACCGGGCACTGGACGTTGCGGGCGGCACCGGCGACCTGTCGGCCGGCATGGCGAAGCAGGTCGGCCCGAACGGCCTGGTACTGCACACCGACATCAATCACGAGATGCTCGAAGTCGGCCGGCGTCGGCTGGTCGACCGCGGTATCGTCGGCAACACGCATTCACTGCAGGCCAACGCTGAGTGCCTGCCGTTTCGCGATGCGAGTTTCCACTGCGTGACCATCGGCTTCGGCCTGCGCAACTGCACCGACAAGCCGGCCGCATTGCGTTCGATGGCGCGCGTCACGCGTCCCGGCGGGCGCGTGATGGTGCTCGAGTTCTCCAGGCCGCTGAAGCTGCTCGAACCGGTTTACGATCTCTATTCGTTCAAGATACTGCCGGCGCTCGGCGAACTGGTGGCGAAGGATGCGGCGAGCTACCGCTACCTCGCGGAGTCGATCCGCATGCATCCCGACCAGGAAACCCTGCGCGGGATGATGCAGGAAGCCGGTCTCGAGGATGTGCGCTACCACAACCTCAGCGGCGGCATCGTCGCGCTGCACATCGGCTACCGTTACTGAAGGCTGACGCACGCACATGGACCGTTTTTCACCCCTGGTTTTCAGGCCGATCGAAAGCCTGATCAACCACAGCATCGACAGCTCACCCGAGGCGCAGCTGAGTGCCGCAGCACTGGATGGCCAGTCGCTGGATGTGCGCATCGATGGGACGCTCATCGCGCTGCGCATGGTGATCGTGGGCGGTGTCGTCCAGCTGAGCCAGGCGGATGGCGACGAGGTCGCCAACGCCGCAGCCACCGCCAGCCTGTCCGGCCCTCCCATCACCATGCTGCGGCTCCTGACCGGCGATCCGCAGGCGCTGATTCGCGCCGGCGACATCCGCATCAGCGGCTCGACGGATACAGCCGAGCGCTTTCGCGAGTTGCTCTATCACGCGAGGCCCGATATCGAAGCAGGACTGGCAGCGATTTTCGGCCAGTCGGCCGCCCATCAGCTGGGCAGTTTCGTGCGCGGGATCAGCGACTTCGGCATGCGTGCCGGAGAAAAGCTGGCACAACGCATGAGCGAACACCTCACAACCGAAAAGAGAAGTCTGCTGACGCAGGCCGAACTCGACGGCTTTCTCAAGGCCGTGGACACGCTGGCCAATGACATCGAGCGTGCCGCTGCGCGTGTCGAGGCACTGCGGAAGCGCCAGGCATGAATCGCATCCAGCTGCTGCGCCGCCTGGTGTCGATCCAGCGGGTACTGGTCAAGTACGGTCTCGATGAACTGATCGGCAGTAGTCACCTGCTGCGCCCGGCGCGCCTGCTGTTCCGGCTGTCGCCATCGGGGTGGCGCGGTTCGCAACTCGACCAGCCGCGCGGCGTGCGCATCCGTCTGGCCATCGAGGAACTCGGCCCGATTTTCGTGAAGTTCGGCCAGTCGCTGTCCACGCGGCAGGATCTGCTGCCGACCGACATCGGCCGGGAACTCACTCGCCTGCAGGACGAAGTACCGCCGTTCCCGACCGAGCAGGCGCTGGCCGAGATCGAAAGCAGTTTCGGTCAGCCGGCCAGCCAGCTGTTTGCCAGCTTCGAGCATGAACCGCTGGCGGCTGCCTCGATCGCCCAGGTGCATGGCGCGCGCCTGCACAGCGGCGATGACGTGGTGGTGAAGATCCTGCGGCCCAATGTGCGCGAACTGGTGCGCCGTGATCTGGAAGTCATGTACGCACTGGCACGGTTGGCGGAACGCTGGTGGCCGGAATCACGACGCCTGCGGCCGGTGGACATCGTCGCCGAGTACGAAAAAACCATCCTCAACGAACTCGACCTGGTGCGCGAGGCCGCCAACGCCGCACAGCTGCGGCGCAACTGGCTGGGCTCGCCGCTGATCTATGTGCCGCAGGTCTATTTCGACTACTGCCGCAAGTCGGTCATGGTGATGGAGCGCATCCACGGCATTCCCATCGACGACATGGATGCACTGCAGGCGGCCGGCGTGAATATCCCGCGTCTCGCTGCCAACGGCGTAGAGATCTTTTTCACGCAGGTGTTCCGCGACAATTTTTTCCACGCCGACATGCATCCCGGTAATATTTTCGTCGATGCGACGAATCCGGAGTATCCGCGCTATGCCGCAGTGGACTTCGGCATCGTCGGCAGCCTGAGCGAACGCGACAGCCGCTACCTGGCCGGCAATTTCATGGCCTTCTTCGAGCGCGAC
>JAUPLK010000278.1 GCA_030836925.1 Pseudomonadota bacterium | reverse complement strand
ATCGGGGAACGCCCGCCGAGGCTGAGCGCAGCGCCCAGAATGGTGCCATCGTCGACATCATCGATCCGGTCACCCACATCGCCGGCCGTCAGGCGCAAACCACCGTAAACCGCCTGCCCGAACAGCGTCTGTATGTCGCCAAGCTTGCGGTTATAGCTGGCCCCGGATATCCAGTAACTGGTGCCACGCAACTGCTGGCGCGCAAGGCCGGGGAAGCTGTTGATGCCACCGATGGAGAACAGCGCATAGGGCGGCGTTTCGCCATCGAACTCGGCGCCACCGGCAGTAAAGACATACAGCGCATCACCGCGGAAAGGCAGCACCTTGAGCAGCAGCGCCTCGGCCTGATCATAGGACTGCTCACCATTGAGCCACGCACCGGAAGACAGATACCGGGCGGTCAACAGGCTGCCCCTGCTGGGCAAACCGACCGTATCACGGGTGTCGTATGTCGCCTGCAAAACCACGTTCGACTCGTGTGTGGTCTGCAATTCAGACAAGCGGTCACTGAAGCCGGTCTCCAGGTCGGCACTGCCCCAGCCCTGCCGGATTCCCGCGCGCAGCTGCGCCACCGTACCGAGATTGAGACCCAGGTCGATCTGGCCAAAGCTTTCCTGGAATGAAAACTCGCCGACCCGCTCACCGTCGACATAGATGTCCTCTATGAACCGGTTGAACTCGACGTAGGGCTCGATGAAAACCCTCTGCCGCACTTCCAGTGGCTGATAGATCCCGGTACGCAACACCAGATCCTGACCGACCTGAGCCGTGTTTTTCCATTGTCCACCCAGGGTGTTCAACCAGGTGCGCGTGTGTGCCGCAAGCAAAGCGAAGGAGAACTCGCCACCGGCAGTGAACCCCAGGCCCATGTCGAATTTCAGGAAATCCGGTCCCCATGATTTCTCGGTCGCCCGAAACTCGATGGTGGGATAGACCGGTGTATCGACCACGCTGTATTCGACTTTCTGGAAATCACCGAGCGCATAGATCCGGCTGGCGTCAGCCGCGATCACGGCAGGGCTGACCGCTGTGCCAGGCTGCGTGGCAATCACCTCGGCGCGCACATAGTCCGGATTCACGCGATCGAGCCCGGCGACACGCACTGCAGCCACCTGGATCGCCTCGCTGTAGTCCTTGCTCAGGCCCGCCCGCCAGGCGGCGTACTCGGCTTCCGGCAACGAGTAGGCCGCCAGCTCGGCAGACCTTGCCAGCGCTGCCGCACGTCCCAGCGGAATCGCGTCCGGCACGCGCTCGAAGCTGGCCGAGCCGATATCCCCCATCGGCACCACGATGCTGACATCGGTGGCGCCCAGGGTGGCAAGCTGGGCCCGGCTGTTTGCCTCGATCATGACGTCGACCGAGCGCGCGGCAAGCGCCAGCGACGAGTCCAGGTCCCGGGGTTTGGGCGGCGGGGTGGACAGCGATACCGCGATGATCACCTCGCCACACAGTTCCCTGGCAATATCGACGGGCACGTTGCGCATCTGCCCGCCGTCGGCCAATACCTGCTCGCCGATGATCACGGGTGAAAAAGCGCCTGGCACGGCCATGCTGGCCCGCATCGCCACCGTGAGATCACCGTCGCCCAGCACCACCATCTCGCCAGCCATCATGTCGGTCGCAACCGCCCGGAACGGAATCGGCAAACGGTCAAAGTCATCGACGTAACGTGCATTGGCGACCAGGTTGCGCAGCAATTCCTCGATCTCCTGCGACTTGAGCACACCGCCGCCACCCCTGAGCCGGCCGCCGCGGACCCCGAGGTCCAGACTATTGGTGTAGGTAATCCCCTGCAATTTCTGGTTGATCGGGGTTTGCTCGCGGACACCTGCGGAGCCCACCGTCCGTGACCAGTCAACTGCCAGCACCCGGCGCTCGATTTCCGCCGGCGGAAGACCCGAGGCGAAGGTCGCACCGACCAGGGCGCCCATGCTGGTGCCGGCCACACAGTCGACCGGGATGCGCATTTCTTCCAGGACGCGCAGGACACCGATGTGTGCCGCACCCTTGGCACCGCCACCGCCCAATACCAGACCAATCTTCGGCCGCAGCTCTGCCGGGGCCGCAAGCTCGGCGGCCTGTGTCACAGCCCCTGGAAACGCGAGCAGGCAGCACATCATCCTCAGCCACGGGCTGCCGGGTCTACGCACGGGGATCCTCCTCATGTGCCTGTCTGTGCCAGTATATGGCCAAACATCAAGCCTCCGGACCTACCACCCTGGCGAGTACAACTCATGACCCGTTCCTGGCAGCACATCACCCTCTTCGCCCTTGTCACGGTATTCGCCGCGCCCCTACCGGCGGCCGAGCCGGGCGAGTACAAGTTCGCGATCACGCCATTGCTGGGTTACCGGACCGGTGGTGATTTCGAGAACGATGACAGCGGTGCAGAAGTCTCCCTTGATGACGCTGCGGCAGTCGGCTTCATCCTCAATGCACCGGCAGAAACCATCGACGACGCCTATACCGAGTGGGAACTCTACTTCAGCCGTCAGTCGGCCGGCATCGAAGACGCGCCCACCGACGTGAATCCCTCACTCGACGTGGATATCAGCTACCTGCTCCTCGGCGGTACCTACGTGGGTGCCGGGGAACTGGTGCGGCCATTCCTGGCGGCCGGAATCGGTGCGGCGCACCTGAGCCCGGATGCTTCCGGCTACGACTCGGATACGGTGTTTGCCTTCGGCATTGGCGCTGGCGGGCAGATTTTCCCCACCGAGCAGTTCGGCCTGCGCCTGGAGGTACGCGCGCTGGGTGCCGTGGTAGACAGCGATAGCCGGATCTTCTGTGCCTCCGGCCCGGAGGGTTCGGCCTGCGCCTTCAGCTCCAATGGCGACATGCTGTGGCAGTGGGAAGCCTTCGCCGGATTCATCGCCAGATTCTGAATCCACCGAACCGGTCGAACACTCAGCTGTCTGAACCCAGTTCCTTCCAGCGGTTGAAAAAATACACGCTGTTGAAAGCCCACAGGCCCATGTTCATGCTCAGCGGTATGTGGAATATCCAGCCCCATCGGCGCCGCATGAGCACGCCATAGCTGGCCACGCCGAAAACCACCGCATACACCACGACAAACGGCGCCCAGCCGGGATAGAAGCCGATGCGGGTCATGACCACACCGCCGATGACGCCGGCGACCGCGGTCATCAGGCCGCTGTAACCGAGAAAATAT
>JAUPLK010000277.1 GCA_030836925.1 Pseudomonadota bacterium | reverse complement strand
GCAACTGGCGCCCACGCCGGCCACCAGCGTCAGCGTGGATCTGGACAGCCCATTCCTCAGCCAGTCCGCGCTGGATCTGCTTGCCTCGCGGGCCGACCCGACCGGGCCGGTGGTGTTCCGCCGGCGCATGATCGAGATCGGTGCACGCTCGCAGGAAAGCGACTCGAAACTCGGACAGGTCACTGCCGGGCTGCGCGGGGACATCGATTACAAGGACTGGCAGTACGACACCTACATGTCCTACGGACGCACGGATTTTGACAACTACACCAGCAACGACGTATCACGCTCGCGCTTCGAAGCCGGCATCGCCGGTTGCCCGGCCGATTACCTGCAGTTCAACCCGGCTTGTGTCGCTGTAAACCCCTTCGGCGCCGGCAACATCAGCGCGGATGCCGCCGACTGGATCCGGCTCAATTTTGCCGACAGCACGGTGTTTCGTCGTACTGTTGTGAACGGCACGATCAACGGCACACTGATGGAACTCGCCGCCGGGGACATGGGCTTCGCACTGGGCGCCGAATACCGGGAAGACAAATCCAGCTACCGCCCCGATCAGGCCAAGCAGAGTGGCGATGTGCTCGGCTTCAATGCCCAGCAGCCGATCAGCGGCAGCTTCGACGTGAAGGAACTGTTCGGCGAATTGCGCGTCCCGCTGCTCAAGGACGCGCCCGGCATCGGCTTTCTGGACGCCGAACTCGGCATCCGTTACTCGGACTATTCAACGGTCGGCGACGTGACCGCCTACAAGGCCGGCCTCAACTGGTCGCCGATCGATGCAGTCCGGGTGCGCGGCATGTACCAGCGTGCCAGCCGGGCGCCGAGCCTGTTCGAAATCCTGGAGAACGGCGACCAGGGCTTTACCAGCAGCTACTTTGATCCCTGCGAAGGGCTCGATCCGCTGGTTGATCCTGACACAGCGGCCTTCTGCGCCACTCAGGGCATCAACGACACCCTGGCCTTCAGCACCGGCAGCACGCAGCTCGAATTCTTCGAGTTTGGCAGCAGCTCGCTCGAGGAAGAGACCACCGACACCTACACCCTCGGCGTCGTTTTGCAGCCTGAATCCATTCCCGACCTGCAGATTTCCGTTGACTACTGGAATATTGAAGTCGAGGACTATATTACGGCTCTCAATGGCGGGGCATTCGGCATCATCGATGCCTGCTTCGCCTCGCTCGACCTGAACAGCCCGGCCTGCTACAGCGACGACATCGGATTGCCGCTCATCTACCGCGACCTGTCCGGCGAACTGAAGGTCAACGTACCGCTGGTGAACGAATCGCAACTGGAAACCTCAGGCGTCGATCTGCAGGTGCAGTACGGGATCCCGATGGAGTTCGCCAGCAGTCGCGTCTCGGGCCTGGGTGAGACACTGCAATTGTCCTTCGTGCTGTCCTGGCTGGACGAGTATGTGCTGGATGGCATCGACTACACCGACACCAGCGGTTACTACAACATCCAGGGTTCCTTCCCTGAGTGGAAGGCAGTGCTGCGCCTGGCCTACGACATCGGTCCGGTCAACGTGGCCTGGGTCACGACCTACATTGATGACATGGACAACCAGGGCAACATCCCGGAATTCGAGGATGGCGGTTACAGCTCGATCCCGAGCCACACCTATCACGACCTGAGTGCCGCCTGGGCCATCGACGAGACCTTCGAACTCTCGGGCGGCATCCGCAACCTGTTCGACAAGGAACCGCCGGTATACGAAAACAATATCGACCAGAACACCGACCCCAGTACCTACGACATGGTCGGCCGCTTCTACTTTGCCGGAGTGCGCGCCAGGTTCTGATCCACACGGCCATGACCCGACCTTCTGCAGACGGGGCGGCCCGAAGGGGCCGCCCTGTATCGTTTCAGTTCATCATCTGGATAGTGGCAGCCGGACTGCCGGGGATTGTCAGCGGCGATGGCCTGGGCAGCTGCCGGACGATCGCTGAGGACCGCGAACGTCTCGCATGTTACGACGCTCTTGCCAGCGACACCCCCCCGGCCACAGAGCCGCCGGCAACCATCAGTGCTGAATCGCTGTTCGGGCGCGATGCGGCGCAGACCAGCGCAGTCCTGCAACGGCAAACGGGGATCAGCACACCGCAGATACTCGATGTGGAGATCCGCTCGGTCGAAACCCGTGCCGACGGCAAGTTGCAGCTCAGCCTGCAGAATGACCAGCGCTGGGAGCAGATCGACGGCCGGCCCCTGGATCTGGCCGCCGGCGATCAGGTCCGGATTCGCAAAGGCGCCTTCGGTTCGTACCTGCTGCATAAACAGACCGGTGGGCGCAGCATGCGTGTCCGCCGGATCGACTGAACATGACCGACAGCGAACCTGCATCGACTGACGAAGGCAGCCCATCGCCCTGGGTGCTGCGTTTCCTGCACCTGATCCCGCCCGGTGGCCGGGTGCTCGACCTCGCTTGCGGCACAGGGCGGCATACCCGCCTGCTTGCCGAACGCGGCCATCCGGTGACCGCAGTCGATATCGATGTGAGCGGCCTGACCTCGCTACGCGACAATCCGCATATCGACATACGGCAGATCGATCTTGAAACCGGCACGTGGCCCTTCACCAGCGAGCAGTTTGCCGCCGTGCTTGTCTGCAACTATCTGCACCGACCCCACTTTGCCTGGCTGACCGATACCCTGTTGCCGGGTGGCGTATTGCTGATGGAAACCTTTGCCCAGGGCAACGAAGCATACGGCCGCCCGCGAAGCCCGGACCATCTGCTCGCGCCCGGTGAGCTGCTGGCGGCCTGCAGCCCGCGTTTACAGGTGGTGGCCTATGAGCACGGCCTGGAACGATTGCCGCGACCGGCCATCAGGCAGAGGATCTGCGCGCTCAACGGTTCTGGTTGCGCTGCACTGAACGCGGTCTGAGCGACGGGGCCGCGACAGTGGCCTCATTGTTGCCGCCAGCAAGCGCCGCAATCCGTTCGCTGAGTGGCGCCGGCTGACCAAACAGGTAGCCCTGCGCCCAGGTGATGCCCAGCTTGCGCAACAGCTCCAGGGTCGCCTCGTCCTGCACAAACTCCGCGACGGAATCGAGCTGCATCACGCGGGCCACTTCCGAGATTGCCGCGACCACCGACTGCGAAACCACGTTGGTACTGAGGTCGCGGATGAAGCTGCCGTCGATCTTGAGCGTGTCCACCGGAAACAGCTTCAGATA
>JAUPLK010000276.1 GCA_030836925.1 Pseudomonadota bacterium | reverse complement strand
TGCCGACCTGCAACGCGCGCTGATCGCGGCGATACACAGCAATGACCGCGACTGCCTGCGCACCGGCCACACGCTCGCGGATATCGGCCAGGACGGCAGTGGCCTGAGCGCGCTGTTTGGCGATCGACAGATGCTGCGGGGCTCGCTGCTGGTGGCCTGCGATGGACAGCGTTCTGCGGTGCGCACGCGCCTGTTCGGCGACGAGCAACCGCGCTTCACCGGCTATCAGGTCTGGCAGGGGCTGGTACCCATGTCGCACCTGACGGCAGCGGCACCGACACTGGGCGATGCCACTGTCTGGATCGGCCCCGGACAGCAACTCGGCTGTGGCAGCATCTGTCGCGGCACGCAACTGGCCTGGCGCGCCATCGCCCGCAGCAATCGCTGGACAGATGAAGCCTGGACCAGACCCTCCGGGGTCGACTCGGTGCTCGCTGCGTTCCGCAGCTTCGACGCCGTGGCGCGCAGCGTGCTGATGGCCACCCCGCGCGAGCACTCGCAGGCGCGCGGAATATTCGCGCGTGATCCGCTGCCGGCCTGGACACAGGGCCGGGTGGCACTGCTCGGCGATGCCGCGCATCCGCTTGCGCCCTTTCTTGAATATGCCAGCGATCTCGCGCTGGAAGATGCGCTGATCCTGGCCCGCGCCATCGCGGCGGAAGGTACGACACCGGAGGCCCTGCAGCGTTACGCGGCAGCGAGACTTCCGCGTGCCACGGCGCTGATGCAGGCGGCCGAAGCACAGGGCGTCCGCCTCACCACCCTCAATCCGGACACGTACGGTGTCAGCGCCAGCGAAGACCCGGCCTATGACCCCGTCACGGCACCGGTCTGAATGAGCATCAGCGTCGAAGCACCGCTGGCTGCCGGGTCGCTCGACATCGTCGGCGATGTGCACGGTGAACTCGCAGCGCTGCATGCGCTGCTCCAGCACCTTGGCTATGACCACGACGGGCAGCATCGCGATGGCCGTCACCTGGTTTTCGTCGGTGATCTCTGCGATCGCGGACCAGACAGCCCGGGCGTGATCGAACTGGTGCAGAGACTGTGTTTGACCGGACAGGCGCAATGCGTGCTTGGCAATCATGAACTCAGTGTGCTGCGCGGCGCAGCCAAACCCGGCAACGGCTGGTACTTTGCTGACAATCACGATCACGCTGCGGGCAGGTTTCAGGACTGCCGGACTGCAAGCCCGGACCAGCGCCGGCAGTTTCCGCAGTTTCTGGCCGGTCTGCCGCTGACCCTGTCGCGCGATGATCTGCGCGTGGTGCACGCCGCCTGGCACCCGGCTTCGCTGCTGGCGCTCGCTGCTGATGCCGGCAGTCAGCCGCTCACGGACATCTACAGGGAATATGGCCGACATGCCGAGCAGTGGGCACAGGAGTCAGCGCTGAAGCATGCAGCCGGAAACGAGTACCGGCTCTGGCATGCACAACTGGACGACGAGCATGCCAGCGTACCGCTGCTGCAGGCGATCGGCCGCATGGACGAGCACTTCCAGATGAGCAACCCGGTGCGCGTACTGACCTCGGGCGTGGAACAGCTGGCCAGCAGGACTTTTTATGCCAGCGGCAAGTGGCGCATGGTGGAACGCGTCGCCTGGTGGGGCGACTACCAAGAACCGACGCCGGTGATATTCGGCCACTACTGGCGCTGGAGCAATCATGAAGTGCCCCCCAGTCATTCGCGCGGCGAACCGGATCTGTTTGCCGGACTGGCCGCAAACCGCTGGCTCGGGCCGCGCGCCAATGCCTTCTGCGTGGATTTCTCCGTGGGTGTGCGCTACCGGGAACGCCCGCTGGCACCGGGCGCACGGCACCTGGGCCGGCTGGCGGCAGTGCGCTGGCCGGAACGCGAGCTGGTGTTTGACGATGGTGAGCGGCTGCCATACAACGGCTGAAAACCAGTCAGGCGATGGAAGAGTCGCCCAGCGCTGCGCGCAGGCGCTCGATCATCCGCCGCTCATCCACCCCATGTGCCACCCCCGCACGCCGCCGGGCCGCCCACACCGGATCGGGGAAGTGCGCGTCATCGGCAAAGCGCGGGATCACGTGCCAGTGCAGATGCGGCACCTGGTTGCCGAGCGTGGCGAGGTTGATCTTGTCGGGCGCGAGTTCGGCGCGCAGCACGCGCTCGACGGCCAGCACTACACGCAACAGGTGCTGCTGGCTGGCGGGATCCAGATCCGTCATCTCGCGCACGTGCGCCTGCCAGATCACGCGCAAAAAGGCCGGGTAGTCAGCATCAGCGGCACTGACCACCCGGCAGCTGTCATCACGCCATAGCACCGGAGCCGCAGCATCCCGGCACAACGGACAGTCATCTGCGTGCATGGCGATCCCCTTTGCCCAGAACCGGAAATGCTCAGAACCAGAAGCGCAGGCCCGCCACGAGGTGCGCATCGCGCACCGCATCGTCGTTGGCGCGGGCAATATCGGCAGTATCGCCGAACTTGCCGGTCCACTCGACACCCACATAGGGCGCGAACTCGCGACGGATCTCGTAGCGCAGGCGCAGGCCCGCCTTCACGGCGCTGACACCGTCACCGATCTCGTTCTCTTCATCGTCCTCGCCATACATGTCGGTTTCGACCGTCGGCGTGAGGATCAGCCGGTTGGTCAGCAGCAGCTCGTACTCGAGCTTGAGCGTCGCGGCTGTCTGCCCACTCTCGCCGGCCCAGACCGTGGCCTCGACCTCGATCCACTGCGGCGCGAGGCCCTGCAGGCCGATGCCGACGTAGTTGCGCGTGCTCTCCGGCTCGGTATCCATGCGCACCCCCGCGACCAGATCCCAGTACGCAGACACGGGACGCAGCCACAGCAGTTCGAGCCGGTTTTCGGTGGTGCTGCCATCCGCACGCTCGCCCTCGGCACGCAACAAGGCGCGGTTTTTGTCGGTGCCGATCCACGCATGGGCATCCCAGGCGAGCACGTTGTCGTCACGCTGGTTCTGCCATTCGAACTCGTCGAACAGCAGCATCCAGTGCACCGGGTCTTCCGGCATGTCCCTGCTCATGCTGACGCTGAGCTCCGGAAAGGCCGCGTCGCGTTCATCGTCGGCGTGTGCCGGCAACATGCCGGACAGCAGGATGGCCAGCGCCGCCAGGCGCGTGGCAGTGCACAGGGGCTTAACCATGCTGGTGCCCCCCGTGATCACTGGCATCCGCACCCTCGCGGTCGAC
>JAUPLK010000275.1 GCA_030836925.1 Pseudomonadota bacterium | reverse complement strand
AGCAAAAATACTGACATCAGGATACGCAACTTCATGTGCCCGCGCTTCATACGGCCGCGATCCATCCGTACTGGGTCATGCTCGGTTCCTCGCCGGCCGCCTGGTACGCCATCTTCATCTGGTTCATGGCATCACCAGGGATTGCCTTGTGTGCTGCCTGTACATCGATGTCGAACAGCCGGGCGGAATTCAGGCCGAGGATCAGTTCCCTGTCCCGCGTGGAAATTGGCTTGTAGCCAAACTTCTCCTGCAAGGGTTCCGGGATCTGGAAGCGGCGAAATGCCTCGATCTGCCACTGTGGCGAACCCCACCAGATACTGTCGGTTCCCCAGATCACGTGATCAGCTCCGACTGCATCGATCAACTGGCCAAGCAGATGGGCGCAGACTTCCGGATGCGTCACGACGGAGTGGCCAAACACCGCACCGAGTTCCAGGTAAATATTCTTCACGCCGGTTGCCTTGATCTGCGCACAGAATTCGGTTGTCCATGGAATGTTGCCACTTTCATCGATGCCGCTCTGGCCGGGCAGCAGCATGGTCATCATGTGCTTCATGCCGGAATGAAAGACGATGAAGTTGAGATCGGGCCAGTCCTTTGCCGCGCTGAGCACATCGTCTGGACGGAAATAGTCGGCGCCGGGGCCGGGCAGCGGCAGGCCCTTGTGTGTGCAGATGTTCCTGACGCCGAGCTTCAGGGTTTTCTCATAGAAGGGATAAACCAGCTTCTCGTCGTCATGTCGCCATGGCTGCAGCGGGTCCCCGGTGTAGAACTTCCACGCATCTATCCGGAGGTCCCGAACCTGCCGTTCAGCCTCTTCAAGCCAGTTTGCGCTGGCAACCGTGCCGATGCCATGCGCCAGCATGCGTCTTGAGCCGGCCGCTTCGTTGACCAGGTTGCGTGTTTCGACGATGTCGTCTGCAGAAAGCACGTACTTGTCAGGCGGGCCAAAGGCCGCGCCCGTCAAACAGGCCATCACCGTATCGCTGTCGAAGAAAATCTCCTTCACGTAGTTTGCGCGATGCAGGCTGTCCTTTGCCGGTGCGGTGCCGCTGAGCACGGGATTCAGCCCGTACTTGCCGGTGAGCGAGCGGAAAACAGTGGGGCCTGTCATGGTGTCTCTGACATGGTGTGTCTGCAGATCAAGAATGAACTCTTTCTTGGGCCACATTTCCCGGCTGGCCGCAGGCTCGGCCGCCTCGGCCTCACTGACCAGGAACGCCGGACCAAACACCTCGTTCATGGCCATGAATGACACGGCCATGCCGCCACTGGTGCGCAGGAATGCGCGACGGGACATGCCGAGTTTCCGGCTGTAGTGATCGGCCAGCTCGAAAATCCTCTCCTCGACACGTCGCTGGTCCGGCGTCTGCGGCAGGGGGGCAAATTCCTCGTTGCCCACAATCTGGGTCGGAACCGGCGTTGCCCGTCCGGTTTCACGGTCACGTTCACTCTTGCGGATCCACATGCTGGGGTTCTCCAGACTGTCGTTCAGCGCGGACTCAAGCCTACGTTGATTGCCCTGTGGTCACCAATCGGTCATCAGCAGCTGCCCGCTGCTTGGCCGGGTCAATTGCCTTGCCATATAGTCGAAGCCTCACCCCCGCAAGAGAAGGCTGGTCATGCGTCTCCATTACACCGCTGTTGGCATTCAGAACGTGTCCCGGATGGCTCTGGTCCGTGATGACTACATGAAGGACATCGACAAGCTGGCGCTCAGCATGCGCTATGCGGTCTGGAACTGCAGCCTCGACCTGCCGGTAAAACTGGTTGCGGTATCCGAAGGCGGGATCGGCGGCTGGTGTCTGGGTGGCGGCGACGAGCACCTGCGGATCTGTCGCGAAGTGGCACCTGAAATCCCGGGCCGCGAGACGGAGGCGCTGGGTGAACTGGCAAAAGAGCTCGGTGTTTACATCATTGCGCAAATGGTGGCCAAAGACCCCGAACTGATGGAAGACCGGGTCTTCAATATCGCTTTCGTGATCGATCCGCAGGGCAGGGTGGTGCACAAGCACTACAAAACCGCCTTCTACCAGCGCGAGCCCAATACAGCCCCCAGCGACATCTGGAATATCTACCTCAGGAAATACGGTGACGACCCGCTCCGGCTGTTTCAGGCGATTTTCCCGGTGGCCAGGACGGAGATCGGCAACATCGGCACGCTGATCTGCGCCGAGGGCAGCTATCCGGAAGCCGCCCGGGGACTGGCCCTCAACGGCGCGGAGATCATCTGGCGCACCCAATATCCCGAACCGTGGATGGGTAATGGCATCGCCGAGATCCAGAACCGGGCCCATGCCGTCTTCAACAACTGCTATGTCCTGTCGCCCAATATCGGTGCAATCGATTTCCCTGGTGGCGGCCACCAGATGAGTTGCGGGAAAAGCCAGATCATCGACTATCGCGGCAATGTCGTGTCGCAGTATCTGGGTGGGGGCGAAACCCTGGTCAGCGCCTTGCTGGATATCGATGGCTTGCGCGACTTTCGCGTGCGTGCCCAGTGGCAGAACCTCATCAAGGACATGCGCGTGGAGGAGTACAAGACCATTTATGACGCCGCAATGGCTCGTGGTGGCATTTATCCGAAGAACCTGTGCATGGAAGAGCCGCCCCTGGCCGAAGCCGATCAGCTGGAGCTGGTGAAGCACCAGATCAATAAAATGGTCGATTGGGGGGTATTTACCCCGCCGGCGGACTGGCAACCCTATGTCGTTAGGCAGGAGATTGCCGAGCGGATCCGGCGTGCCGGATCCCTTTAGCCCGAGGCCGGGTTGCCGCGACTTTCGACAGGGGGTGCCCGCGGGGTTGGCAGCGGGTGCAGCTGACAGGCTACAATAACGGGTTATCGTGACCCGGGTGGTGCTTTGGCGCTGCCTGCCCTCCACAGTACTCAACGCGAAGTCGGGATTATGGCCAGGAAGAAAGACATCAAGCTCTACCGCAACATCGGTATCGTGGCGCACATCGATGCGGGAAAAACCACCACCACCGAACGCGTCCTGTACTACACGGGCAAGAAGCACCAGATCGTCGAGGTGCATGACACCAAGGACGGCAAAGGCAGCACCACCACCGACTACCTCGAGCAGGAGCGGAAGCGTGGTATCACGATCCAGAGCGCGGCCGTCTCCACTGAGTGGAAGGGCCATCAGATCAACGTCATCGACACCCCGGGGCATGTC
>JAUPLK010000055.1 GCA_030836925.1 Pseudomonadota bacterium | reverse complement strand
CGGCAATGTGCAGGTCGAGAATGCCGGCCTGCAAGCCTGGTGCGACAGCGCGGAAATGACGTTCAGCAACAACGCACTGCTCAAGACCACCCTGCGCGGCAAGCCCGCGCGCTTTGTGCAGCCGCGCGCCGGCGGCAGTTCCACTGAGGGCCGGGGTGACCTGCTTGAGTACGATCTGGGCGCACGGTCCATCCAGATGACGGGCAATGCACTGCTCAGCGACGGCAGCAACGAAATCACCGGCTCGAACATCACCTATGACCTGGGACGGGAAATCGTCACGGCCAGCAACAACGGTACCGGACAGGTGCGCATGAAGTTCACGCCACGCAAGAAACCGGACACGCCGCCGTCCCCGACCCCGCCAGCACCGACCACGGACTAGAGCAGCGTGAGCATTCTGCGCGCCGAGGGACTGCACAAGCGCTTCAAGGTCCGGGATGTCGTCAAGGGCATCTCCTTTGGACTGGAGAGTGGCGAGATCGTCGGCCTGCTGGGTCCGAACGGCGCCGGGAAAACCACCGCTTTTTACATGCTGGTCGGCCTGATCCGCTGCGATCGCGGGCGGATCCTGCTGGATGACCGCGACCTGACCGACCTGCCGATGCACCACCGGGCCCGCCTGGGCCTCGGTTATCTCCCGCAGGAGGCCTCGGTATTCCGCAAGCTGAGCGTTGAAGACAACATACTGGCGATCCTGCAGACGCGGCCCGAACTCGACCGCGCCGGACAGGAGCAGCGACTCGAGGAACTGCTGGACGAACTGCATATCTCGCACGTGCGCACCGGGCTGGGCATGAGCCTGTCCGGTGGCGAACGCCGGCGCGTGGAAATTGCACGGGCACTGGCTGCCGAACCCCGTTTCGTCCTGCTGGACGAACCCTTCGCCGGCGTGGACCCGATCTCGGTGCTCGACATCCAGCAGATCATCCGGCACCTCGCCTCGCGCGGCATCGGCATCCTGATTACCGACCATAATGTGCGCGAGACACTGGGAATATGCAGCAGAGCCTATATTCTCAACGATGGCGCAATGATCGCGGAAGGTACACCGGCAGAGATTCTCGCCAACCAGCAGGTTCGGCAGGTGTATCTGGGTGAGGGCTTTAGACTGTAAAGCGGCCGCAGCCAGCGGCCGGACTCAGGGATGACGATGAAGCCGGCACTGCAACTTAGAATCAGCCAGCAGCTGACCATGACACCGCAGCTGCAGCAGGCGATACGCCTGCTGCTCATGCCGGTCACGGAGCTCAATACCCAGCTGGAGCAGTTGCTGGCCGACAACATGATGCTCGAGGCGGAAGAGCCGGCAGTCGATGCGGTGGATCTCGCCGAGCCGATGCCGGTCATGAACACCGACGGTGCCAACGACGGCGCTGATGCCGAAAGCGAAACCTGGGACGCACGGGATGAACCGGCCGAGGCCGCTCCGGAACCATCCGGCAACGAGGAGATGGACTCGCTGCTGTGGAACGAAACCTCCGGCGGCGGTGCCGGCTTTGATGACGAGGACGGCCGTCCCGAACCCAGCGACCGCAGCAGTGAAACGCTGCACGCCCACCTCATGTGGCAGCTGGAGACCGAGCACTTCAGTGCGCGCGAGTTCGTCATTGGCGAAGCCCTCATCGATGCCATCGACGACGCCGGCTACCTGGGCGAACCGCTTGCCGCAATTCTCGCCATGCTTGATCCGGCCGCCGGGTACACCCTCGCGGAGATCGAGCAGACGCTGGCAAAGATCCAGGCACTGGATCCGGCCGGCATCGGCGCCAGGGACCTGGGTGAATGCCTGCGCCTGCAGCTCCGGCAACTGGCCGCGGATGTGCCGGGCCGCGAACTCGCGCTGGCGATCACGCAGGATGGCCTGGATCTGGTCGCCGAACAGCAGTACGCCATGCTGCGTCGACGGCTCAGCGTGTCTGCAGAAGAGCTGGATGCCGCCCTGGCACTGATACGCCATTGCAATCCGAAACCCGGCCTTGCCATACACCCGGCGCCCGCCGACTACATCGTGCCCGATGTCTACGTACGCAAGCGCCAGGGCCGCTGGCAGGTTGACCTGAACCGCTCGGTGACACCACGCCTCAAGGTCAACCAGGAATATGCCAACCTGGTGCGTGGCGACAGCGCGCACACCGTCCTGCGCAACCAGCTGCAGGAGGCCCGCTGGCTGGTGCGCAGCCTCGAGATCCGTGATGACACCCTGCTGAAGGTCGCGACCTGCATCGTCGAGCGCCAGGCTGAATTTCTCGATCGCGGCGATGAGGCAATGCGCCCGATGGTCCTGAAGGATGTCGCCGAACTGGTGGGCATGCACGAGTCGACGATTTCTCGGGTGACCACCAACAAGTACATGTACACCCCCCGAGGGGTCTTTGAATTCCGGCACTTTTTTTCCAGCCAGGTCACCGGCGATGACGGCAGCGAGCAGTCATCCACGGCGATCCGGGCGCGGATCCGCCGCCTGATCGGTCAGGAGGATCCGGCCAGTCCGCTGTCCGACAGTCAGCTGGCCACGATGCTGGCAAAAGAGAACATCAAGGTCGCGCGCCGAACAGTGGCAAAATACCGCGAAGCGATGCAGATCGAGCCATCGAGCGAGCGCAAGCGCAGGCGGCGCCTGACAGCCAACAGCTAAGGGATCGCTCCAAGAAGTACAGCAACCACGACAACCAGGAGGCAGCAACCATGCAAATCAACCTGACCGGCCACCATGTCGAGATCACCCCTGCCCTGCGCACCTATGTAACCAGCAAGCTCGCCCGCCTCGAACGTCATTTCGAACACCTCATCGACATCCACTGCATCCTGACGGTCGAGAAGCTGAGACACCGTGCCGAAGCCACCGTGAACCTCAAGGGCAACAAGCTGTTCGCCGATGCCACCGAAGAAGACATGTACAAGTCCATCGACATGATGATCGACAAGCTTGACCGGCAGGTAAAACGGCACAAGGGAAAAATCACCGACCATCACGCCACTGAAACGATCAGGCGTGAGGTACCGTGATGTACCGTCGGGCGCGTAACCGGAACGGCTGAACAATCGCGTGCGCCTGATCATCGTCAGCGGCCTGTCCGGCTCCGGCAAGACGGTGGCACTGCATTACTTCGAAGACCTGGGTTTCTACTGCATCGACAACGTCCCGGCTGCCCTGCTGGCCTCGATGATCGAACAGATACTGGCCACGCAGGATCCGATGTACAGCCGGCTTGCGATCGGCATCGATGCCCGCAACCGCGCCGCCGACCTGGCCCACCTGCCGGCCGTGACAGCGGATCTCCGTGCGCGCGGCACCCGCTGCGAAGTGATCTTCCTGCATGCCGATGACGATATCCTGCTCAAGCGCTTTGGCGAGACCCGCCGCAAGCATCCGCTCAGTGCGGCGGGTCTCAGCCTGCGCGAGGCGATCGACCGCGAACGGCAGCTGCTGGATCCGATCATCGGTGCTGCCGATTTGGTCATCGACACCACCCGCACCAGCGTCCACCAGCTGCGCGATATCGTCCGGCAGCGCATCGGCCGCCACGACCTGCCGGAGCTGTCCATTCTCATCGAGTCCTTCGGCTTCAAGAACGGTCTGCCCGCCGATGCCGACTTCGTCTTCGACCTGCGTTGTCTGCCCAATCCCTACTGGGACACAGCGCTGCGCACATTGACCGGCAAGGACCCGAAAGTCGCGGATTTCCTCGACGCCAGCGACAGCGTGCGCCGGATGTACGAGGACATACTCGGGTTCCTGGAGCGCCGCATTCCGCAGTACATCGACTGCAGCCGCAACTATCTGACCATCGCCATCGGTTGTACCGGTGGCCAGCACCGCTCGGTATACATGGCCGAGAAACTCGCGGCTGAACTGTCGAAGCGGCACAAGCAGGTCATGACCCGGCACAATGAGCTGCCCGAGGTCGAAGGCCGGATCACCGTTCCCCAGTTCGGCGGAAGCTGAGCCCGGTCCGGTCCGGCAGACGCCAGCGGCATGCCCCACCCCATGGAACAGACACCCGTCGATATCGATCAGCTGCGCGATGCCATCGATCGCGGCGACGCGCAGCAGGTGGGAACGCTGGTCGCCGAGCTGTACCCGGCCGAAATCGCCAGGCTCATCGAGTCGTTGCCGGCCCACGAACGGCAGGCGATCTGGACAGCGGTTCCCGACGACAGCGAGGGCGAAGTCCTCGTCGAGCTCAACGAGGAAGTCCGTTCCAGCCTGGTCGAGGCCATGGCCAGCCATGAAGTCGTGGCCGCGACCGAAGGTCTGGACATCGACGATCTCGCGGACTTCGTCGCTGATCTGCCGGAAAATCTGACCCACAAGGTCCTCGAGTCCCTGTCCGTACAGGATCGCGAACGCCTGCAGGCCGCACTGGCCTGGCCCGCCGACAGTGCCGGCGGCCTGATGAATCCGGAGACGGTTTCCGTGCGGCCCGATGTCAACGTCGATGTCGTGCTGCGCTATCTGCGGATGCGCGGTGAGCTGCCGGTCAATACCGATTCGGTTTTCGTGGTGGACCGGGAAGACCACTACCTTGGCGTGCTCACCTTCGCGCGGCTGCTGACCAGCGATCCGGAAGCCGCCGTCACCGAACTCATGGACCCTTCGGTCGAGGCCATCCAGGCCACCAGCAGCGCAACGGAAGTTGCGCGTGAATTCCAGGATCGCGACCTCGTGTCGGCGGCGGTCATCGACGGTGCGGGGCGCCTGATCGGCCAGATCACCGTGGACGATGTGGTCGACGTGATCCAGGAACAGGCCGACCACGACATTCTCTCGCGTGACGGCCTCGACGAAGACGACGACATGTTCGCACCCATCCTGACCAGCAGCGGCCGGCGTGCCGTCTGGCTGGCCGTGCATCTGACGCTGGCTTTCTCCACGGCTGCAGTCATCAACCTGTTTCAGGCGACCATGAACAAGGTCATCCTGCTGGCCGTACTCATGCCGATGGTCGCGGCGCTCGGCGGCATCGCCGGCAGCCAGACCCTGACGCTGATGATCCGCAGCATTGCGCTTGGCCGCATACAGGGCGCCAACATCTCGCCGCTGCTGCGCCGGGAACTGTCGATCGGCCTGGTCAACTCGCTGCTGAGCGCGACAGTGGTCGCAGGCGTCACCGCCGTCTTTTTTCGCGACTGGCGGGTGGCCGGGGTGATTGCGGCCGCCACGGCAATCAATCTGCTGATCGCCGCCGCGGTGGGCTTCGGGGTGCCGCTGGCACTGCGGCGGCTGCGCATCGATCCGGCGCTGGCCGGTTCGGTGATCCTGATTACCGTGACCGACCTGGTGGGATTTGTCGCCGTGCTCGGCCTCGGTACCCTGCTGCTGACCTGAGCCGCCGGCCTCAGCGTGCGGCAGCGGCTGCCGCCTCGTCGATCTTCAGGACACGCAAGCGCTGCGAATACTCGTCGCTGAGGTCGCGCCAGCCGGATATGCCGCCGCGCGCCTGCACCGGCTCACCTTCCATGAAAGAAATCAGCTCGGCCTGACGGGCCATCGCATCGTCGTAACCGAGATGGATCAGCTCGCGGGTATAGCCCGACTCGAACAGCAGATAGCTGAGCAACTGGCTGCCACTGTAGTTGGTCGCCCCGACGCCACGCATCAGGAAATGGAAGGCCTTCGGCATCTCGCCGATATAGCGTCCGGCGATCTCGCGGATATCACGGCTCGGCAGCATGATCAGGGCATCCGTATGGTGCAGAACGCCAAACTCGCCTTGCAGCACGCGCCCGGGCAGCTTTTCAAGTATCAGGTTGATGCGCGTCAGGTTCTCCAGATCGGAAGACAGGCCGTCCATGAACAGCGCATCCAGCACATAACCGGCAATCTTGCCGAAACTCGGATAGGGCACCTGCTCGCCCGGACCCGGCAGGGGATCGACCGTCTCGTTGCGCACCCCGATCACCAGGATGCGCTCGGCACCGAGGTGCAGTGCCGGTGACAGGGGCGTGGCCTGGCGCATCGCGCCGTCGCCGAAATATTCCTGGCCGACCCTGACCGGGGGAAAAATCATCGGCACGGCGATGCTCGCCATCAGATGCTCGAGCGTGATGCTGGTGGGCCGGCCCTTGCGCCGTACCCGGTCCCACGACTGGTGTGCCGGCGTCCCCTGAAAGAAGCTGACCGAGCGTGCCGAACCGTAACCGGCGGCGGTGATGGCCAATGCGCCCAGATAACCCTGATCGATGGCATCCTGGATCGCATCGAAATTGACCCGGGCACGCAGCAATTCCCACAGCGGCTCGTTGTCCAGCAGCGCACGCGGATTCTGTTCGCCTAGCCCGCCGGAAATGAGTGCCGTGAACCAGCGCAGGCTGCTTTTGAGCATGGTCGCAGTGTCACAGCGGAAAATCTGCTCCGAGCGGAAGTTGGCCCAGACGCGCTCGAGGTCGTTGACCGCCGCGCGGAACACCCGGGCCCGGGTCGCAAGCACCGCGGCACTGATCGCGCCGGCGGAGGTGCCACTGAGTACGGCGAAGGGGTTCGGGGACCGGCGCGGCAGCAGTTCGGCAAGTGCCTTGAGCACACCCACCTGATAGGCACCGCGGGCGCCACCACCCGGCAGTACCAGCCCGATCTGCCGGTCCATGGCCAGCGTGGAGGCGATCTGCTGTTGGCGTGTGGGTGTCATTCGCAACATGGTCCCGGGCAAGTCACTGACCGATCGGCAAATGCGATCTTAAGCACAGGCAAAATGTCATCACAAGGAACAGGGCCCCAGTCCGCGGGTTCAATCCCGTCCCGCCGGCGGGTCCCTGCGGCGTGCCTGACGACCCAGCCACCAGCCATTCAGTGCCCAGAGCGCGGCCAGCGCAGCGCCGAGCAGGGCAACACCGGCACTGGCGAGACCACCGGCCTCGAGGGCCGTCTTGACCTGTGCCGACAGCGCATCACCGCCTCGATAGACCGGCACATCGATGAGGTTCTTGGCCTTGTACTTCGACTCGGTATCGACGCGGCTGAAGAGCATTTCGCGCCCCGGCCGGATGAAAGCGTACTCCCCGACACGCCGCGCCACGAACACCACCGCGAGCACCCAGAAGGTATTCATCACCGCCAGACCGAGGAAACCGGCGACCATGACCAGCGGTACCAGCGTCAGCAGTGCGGTAACGCCGAGGCGGGAAGCCAGGCGTCCGGTGATGAACAGCTGCAGCACGATGGTCAGGCTCTGCACGATGTAGTCCAGGCGCGCGAACACCTGGGTGCGCTGGGCGGTATCGGTGAAGGTCTCGCTGACCAGCCGCAGCTGCTCGAAATACAGGAAGGTGTTCACCGAAGCCAGCAGGATCACGAACAGCGAGATGCCGAGCAGATACGGCGACCTGAGTACCAGCGTGAAGCCCGCAAAAGGGTTGCCACCCATCGGCCGCTCGGGCGCCCGCTCGCCTCCGCCGGCTGCCGGCACCGTGGCCCAGATCCCGAGCAGTGCCCGCTGACACAGGATCGCAACCACGAAGAAGCCCGCACCCATGAACAGCACACCGGTGTTGCCGACCAATGGCACCACCAGATCGGTCATCAGCGGCCCGATCAGCGCACCGGTGGTGCCGCCGGCAGCGATCACGCCGAACAGGCGCTGGGTCTGCGCCACGTTGAACAGTTCGAGCAGGAAACTCCAGAACACCGAAACGATGAACAGGTTCAGCACGCTGATCCAGACATAGAAGAACTGCGCCACCGCCGTGTTCTGCTCATCGGCGGCAAGCATCAAGCCGACCACAACCAGCGAAGCGGCCACGACGGCATAGATCCAGGGCAGGAAGGCACTGCGCCGGAAGCGGGTGCAGGCCCAGCCATAGACGGGGACGATCAGCAGCGAGACGATCCAGGTGACCACATACAGGTCGCTGACCCGGTCGGAACCGAGAATCGTGCCCACCGTCTCGCGCACTGGCCGGACCGCGAAATAGCCACCCAGTACGCAGAAAAACAGCAGAAACGCCGTGACGACGGAGCGGGTTTCATGTGGCTCGATGCTGGTGGTCCGGCCCAGCAACCGACCCAGCGCCGCGGATATCCCGCTCACGGACCGGTGACAGTCAGTATTTGCATGGAATTGGTCCTGCCGGCGATGCCCGACAGCTCGCCCTTGGTCACCAGCACCCGATCACCCACGCTC
>JAUPLK010000054.1 GCA_030836925.1 Pseudomonadota bacterium | reverse complement strand
CAGTCGTGACCAGGGTATTGCCGGCCTGCCGCTGGAGTTTGTTCGCCTGTCGGCAAATTTCCGCTCTGCACCGCCGCTGGTTGCATGGGTCAACCGGATTTTTCCGCAGGTGTTTCCGCCGCGCGAAGATCTGCTCACCAGCGCCATTGCCTTCGTGGAGAGCGCGGCGGCGATCCAGCCGGATGCCACTGTGGACGATGCCAGCGATGAGCCTGAATACGGCGTGCGTCTGCACGCCTCACCCTGGGCGGACACCCGCGTGGAGGCCGAGGCTGTTGTCGACCTGGTCAGACGCTGCCGGCAGCGCTGGCCGGATGACACGGTCGGGATCCTGGTGCGCAGCCGAATACATGCTGCGGCAGTCGTTGCCGCCCTGCGCCTGGCGCGGATTGATTTTTCCGCACCGGATCTGGTGCAGCTGGGCAAAAGCGCGATTGCCAGCGAACTGCTGGCACTGACGCACGCGCTGCTGCATGCCGGTGACCGGCTGGCATGGCTCTCGGTGCTGCGCGCCGCCTGGTGCGGACTGACGCTGGTCGATCTCGACGCCCTGGCCGCTCCGACCGATGCCGATCGACCCTTGCTCGCGCAACGTTGCAGCGATGAGCAGTGGCTGCACCGGTTGAGCGCTGACGGCCGCAGCCGTGTCGTCCGGCTTGCTGCCGCCTTCGGTCGGGCACGCGCTCGTCTGGGCCAGATTCCCCTGCGCGATGTGATCGAAGGCCTGTGGGTGGAACTGGGTGGGCCGGCGGTGGCCGGTACCGATCTGCCGCTTGCCGATCTGGTGCTGGATATCATCGGCCTGCACGACAGCGGTGGTGATTGTCCCGATCTGCTGGCGCTGGATGCGGCGCTGGCTGCCTCGCCGTCGTCGCTGCCCGCCAGCGGTGGCCAGGTGCAGGTGATGACGATTCACAAGTCCAAGGGCCTGCAGTTCGACACCGTCATCCTGCCCGCGCTCGGGCGGGCAACGCGCAGCGACCGGAAGCCGGCATTGCTCTGGCAGGAGCTGCTTTCGGCGGGTGGCAAGCCCGAGTTGTTGCTGGCGCCGATAAATCCGGTCGCTGACAAGGGCAACGATCCGCTGTACGCATTGCTGTGGCGTCTGCGCGGCCAGCAGCGGCTGGCCGAGACCGATCGCCTGCTGTACGTGGCGGTGACCCGGGCCTGCAAGCGTCTGCATCTCTGCGGTCAGCTGAAGCCGGCGCAACCGGTGGGTGATGAAGAGCGGTCTGCTGCAGCGGAAGCCGGCAGCCTGCTGGCTCGACTGTGGCCTGCGCTCGCCTCGTGCTGGCCCGCTGCGACGGAGGCTGCAATCGAGTCCACGGATGATCCGGTGTCGTGCTGGCGGCAACCGGTACTGCGCCGTCTGCCCGATGGCTGGCAACGTCCCGTGCCGCCACCGGGATTTGTGATCGGCGGCATGGTAGCGGCCGTGCAGACCAGTCTGGTGCCGTATGACTGGGCGAGTTCCTGGGCGATGCATGCCGGTGCGGTCGCGCATCGCTGGTTGCAGCACATTGCAACGGTGGGTGTCGAGCAATTCGCCGACGATGGGGCTGCGCTGCGCAAACTGCAGCCGGCAGTCCGCCGCATGCTGATCCGGGCAGGCGTGGAATCGGTCAGCCTGGACCGCGCGGTCGAACGGGTGCACGCGGTACTGGCCAATGCATTGGCCGATGATCGCGGACGCTGGCTGCTGTCGGCGCGGCATGCCGGGGCGGTGAACGAGTACCCGCTGACCATGCGGGTCGGCGAACATTTCCGACATCTGGTCATCGACCGTTCTTTCGTGTGCGAGCAGGGTGTGCGCTGGATCATCGACTACAAGACCAGCAGCCACGAAGGTGCCAACCGGGCGCAATTCCTTGCCTCTGAATCGTTGCGCTATGCGCCGCAGTTGCAGGCTTACCAGCAGGCCTTTGCCCGGCTCGAGACGCGCGAGATCCGCGCTGCGCTCTATTTTCCGCTGCTCAGGCTGCTTCAGCCTGTGGACCTTGCGGCGCTGCCGGTGTGAGCCGGATCAGAATGAACCGGCCAGGCTGAATTCGCGGCCGCCGCCGGCTGCGAGTGGGCCGGCAGACTGCAGGATGCTGACCAGTTCGGCCGGCGCGCTGTCACGCGCCTTCACCGTGGCGGATAGCTCGTAGTTGCGCGGTGGGCTCAGGTTGAGCAGCCCGTTGATCTCCAGGGGGCCGCCGCCATCGGTGACCTTTCCCGCGAGTAGTGCGCCGGCAGCAAGTGACTCGCTGTCGAAGCTGAGCACGTAATTGCCCGGCGGTGTCCGTCCCGCAAGTACCGGAATCGGCAGCACCACCTCGGAAAGCTGTACCGTACCAATCGCCGTTTCCACCCAGCCGTCCAGCCAGGCGATCTCCTGCATCCGGATGCTCAGCTGGCTGTTGCCGGTCATCGACGCCATGCCGGGTGACAAGGCGTTGAGCGGCGCTGCCGCCTCGATGTCGCGCACCACAAGTCTGCCGCCCAGTGAGCGCGATACATGGCCGGAAAAGAATCCATCCGGCAGCTGCCCCTCGATGTGCGCACCCAGTTCACCGCGCAGCAATCGCCAGACTTCGAACTGCCAGTGCAGCTGGTTGAAGCGCAGCGGTCCGGCAACCAGGGTGCGCGCTTCGCCTGACCAGATGGTGCCGGAGATGCCGCTGGTTACTGCGCCGGATTTCTGCAGCAGCGGAGCCAGGATCGAGGCGGGAATGAGCAGCAGCAGGGACACGAAAAACGCCACCAGGCCGGCGTAGAGCAGAGTGCGTTGCGTGCGCATCGGCATGCCTCAGCGTCCGGCCGGACTGAGCACCAGGTTGACATTGACCCGCCCGGGTTCACCGGCTGGATCAAAACTGGCGGATACGGCGCCGAGACCCTGCCCGGACTGCACATCAGACAGCCACAGCAACAGTTCATCGAATGGTGCGTTTTCCATCCGCAGGCGCACACCATCAGCGCCTTCCGGCTGGTTGCGTTTCAGATAGCTGCTGAGGCCGCGTTCGCGGGTGGAGCGATCGATCAGTACCAGCACTGATTCACTGCTGGTCGGCATCGCGGCCGTTGCGGACTGCGGTCCGAAACGACGCGCAACCTGTTCGATGTCGGTGAGCAGCTGACGTTGTTCGGCCACTCGTTCGGCGGCCTCAGCGCGCGCCTTGTAAACCGGCCGGATGCCGAGCGCGTAGGCCAGGGCGACGAGTGCAAACAGTGCCCCGCCCATGACCATCCAGCGCTCGCGTGGCGCCAGCTTGTCCAACCATTGCTGAATCACGGCAAGGTTCATGCGCCACCAGCCCTGGCTGCAGACGTGATCCGGATGCGTCCCTGGATCTGCTCGCCCTCGGCATTCGAGGACTGGATCTCGGCACTGAGCTTGCCACTCTCTGTGACCAGCTTGCGGATGCTGTCCAGCGAGTCGGCATTGGGTACGCGCAGGGTCAGTTCCATGACGCCAGTACGGTAATTCAGCGTTTCGATGCGGGTGCTGCCGGTGCGGGAAACGGCGCCGGCGACGGTGCGCAGCGTATCCAGAAACTGCCGGCCCAGTACCAGTCCCTGTTCCGTGTCGCCCGCCTGCAGGCGCTGATCGACCAGCGCCCGCACCTCCGGTACGGCCGAGCCTGGAAAGGTATGCGCGATGGCCTGCCCAAGCTCGATGTCGAGCGCGGCAGACTCGCGCCGCAGTCGCCAGGTTTCCAGCCCTGCATTCAGCAGCATCGTGAGGCCTGCTGCCGCGACAAGCGCCGCTGCCAGCCGCCAGCGCGGCCAGTAATTTGCAAAGCTGGAACGCTTCGCATAAGTCCCCTGCAACAGGTTCACGCCAGGGCTCACCGCAATGCCAGCCGCAAGCCGTGCCAGCGCGCCGTCCGGTAGACGCCGCACCTCCAGGCTCTGCACCTTCTCCTGCAGTTCTTCCCACAGCGTATTCGGTGAGCCTTCCGTGGTCGCGTCATAGACCTGCAGGTGGCGGGGGGTGGTCGCGCTGTCTTCAGCCGCGGGCCTGGTTTGTGCCAACCACAGCTCCAGCAATGCCCCAAGTCCGTCTGTTTCGGCGGCAACGGCGTCGCCGCCCGGATCACGCAGGATCACCTGTGTGTCCTCAAGCAGCACCGTGGTGGTGCCGGCCAGATCAGCGACGCCATCGCTGTCGGCGTAAATCGCCTGCGGTGCCAGACCGGCCCTGGCCAGCAGCTCGAGCGTTTCATCCAGGTGCGTGCGACGGATCACGCCGACGCTGAGGCGGCCGTCAGCATGACGTGTGCCACTCGCGAAGTGGAGCTCGTCGATGTCCTCGGCCAGCAGGTCCTCAAGCGCGAAAGGCAGGGCGAGGGCGAGGCGGCTCTGGTTGCGGACGGGCACATCGGCCCGGGTGCGCAGTACCCGGGTGGCGGGCAGCAGGCAGACGGTGCGCCGACCCGCACTCAGGGCGGCAGCACCGGCAACCGGGCCCGCGGCAGGCGCCAGCGCGCAGGCGCCGGTGTCATCCACCACGACCCACTCGGCGAGTTCCGCGTTGCCGGTACCGAGTCGGATTACGAGGGTTTCACTCATCGGTCATTTCACGTCAAAACTGCGCAGGCGTACCGCGACGTTTTCGCCGCGGCGTTCCAGCAGACTGTACAGAGTGGACTGGGTGGTGCCAATAGAGGTGGTCACACTCAGCAGAAACCAGTCGCTGTTCACCGAGATGTCGCTCTCGATGGCCTTGAAACCAGGTGCCTCATCGGTGAAGTCTGTTACCTTCGCATACTCCTGATTGAGCAGCGACTCCACGCTCGCGAGGTTTTCATTGTCGACCAGCGAGGCCAGCACCACGTCGGTGGCCGTATTGATGTTGATCGGTCGCCGCTGATCACCGGCCGGCGGCAGGGCGGTGATATGTGGCGCCAGGGCGGCGTATATTTCCGCCGTATAGCCTTCGACCGCCTGCAGTTCGCTCACGGACACAAACCAGAAGTTGGCCGGCCGGTATGGTGGTTCGCGGCTGGTATAGCGATCATCTTCAGCGCCATTCAGCATGGGCGCCGTGTCGGGATCGATCCAGTCCACCGTTGCCTCCATGAGCGAGTTTGCCGTATTGCTATCCAGCGGCGATTCAAGTGGCAGCAAGGTCAGCATGCGCACGAACTGCCGGGTAGCTTTTTCGTCGGGCTGCCCATTTTTGTCGAGCAGGCTGTTCAGGTCGAAGCGTCCCTGCTGGTCGAGCAGCCAACCCTCGAAAAAACCACCCTCGAAGTCCCGCTTCAGGGGCGTGGCCCAGATCTCCTTGGTGGTATCCATCCCGCCCGGATCGTTGCGGTAGTCCTTGGCCAGAAACACCCTGGCCAGCTCTTCACCGCCGAGATTGTATTGGCGGGCCTGATCCTGCAGCAGCAGGGTTTCTGTGCGGCGCAGATCAACACTGCTTTGCCACAGCAGATTGACGGCCAGTACGGTTGCCAGCGTGACCACGAGCACCGCGGTCAGCACCGCGACACCCCGCTGGCGGGCCGGTCCTGTCGCCGGTCTCACTGGGCCACCTCGAGCAGGCGCTCCACGCGTCCCCAGTCCTGCAGATCCAGCTGGATGCGCACCGCACGCGGGCGTGGACTGGCCACCGCACTGCCTGTCTGCGCGGGAGGCCACTGGGTCTGCCACTCATCCTGGGTATCCAGATAGAGCAACTTGAATTCATTGACGCCAGTCAGGAGTTCTTCGCTGCGTGGCTCCTGACCCAGCACGTGATCCATCACGGGCCAGTACTCGCGTATCAGTTTGTCGTCGTCCAGCCGGTATTGCACGCGCTGCAGCGTGCCCCGATGAGGTAGCCCAGCGGGATTGGGCCAGCTGCCGCGGGTCAGCCGCAGTTCGATACCGAACAGTCGCCCGTCCGCCAGCAGGGGCGCCTCGCCTGCGGTGCCGAGCTCATCGCGGACAAAGCGCGGTGCGAGGCTGTTGAAGTCGCCACTCATCAGCCGCATGGCGCGCTGCAGACGGCTGAGGCGATCCATCTGTTCGCGTGCGATGGTGGTCTGGTCGACGACGGCATTGAGTCCACCGAGTGCCATGGCACCGATGACCGCAAAAATACCCATCGCGACCAGCAGTTCCAGCAGCGTGAAGCCGGCGATGCGGCGGCGGCGCATTCCGTTACGGTCGGGATTGCGGTACGGCATGTTCAGGGCGCCGCCACAAGTGGTGCCCAGTCGGCACCCTGATTGCCGGGTGCCGCCTTCTGGCGCGTCGCCCGCCCCAGAAAACCTGAGATGCTCGTGACGACCTGCTCGGGCTTGTCGGCGAAGGCCACGGAGACGTTGATTTGCCGCAGATCCTCGAAATCGGTGTTCTCGATCTTCACGGTATAACGCCACCTGGCGCGTCCCATTTCCGTTTCCCCCGAGCTGTTGCCAACGGCGGGAAACTCGCCAAGCAGACGTTGCGCCGTGAGTTGATCGAGGGCCACCCAGTCGGCAAAGGTCTTGTCGCGCAGACGGCTTGCCGTGGTCAGCGTCTGGTTGACCTGCCCAAAGGCAGCCAGCAATCCCAGCGCGACGATCACCAGTGCAACCATCACCTCGATCAGCGTGAAACCGGGCTGGTGATGCCGCTCAGTCATCATCGCGGACAATCTTTGTTGTGCCGTCTGTCGCCACTTCCAGCGTGTAACTCCGCCGCTCGACACGATCACGGATGCGCACCAGAAAGGCGTCGCTGATATCGCCGGAGGAAAATATGAAGAGCTGCGGTTTGTAGCTCTTTTCCACTTCCTTTGCGCTGTTTTCCAGTACCACGCTGCGTCCTTCGATCTCCAGTTCGAACTCGAAGCTCTTGTCGAGCTTGCGTGGCGCAAAAACCTCGTCCTGGATCTGCACCCAGCTGTCATCGCCGGGATCCGCGATCTGCCCGCGTGACCAGACCGAAAACTCGTAACGCTGTGGATAAAAACGGATGCCGAGTTCGTGGGCCTGAACTGTGGCGTCTTCCTGCGCGAGACGGATAAGCGTATCGAGGCGTTCGGCTTCCTGGCGCAGTTCGCGGTCAACGCCGCCGGCCACGCCGACTGCCAGCGTAAACATCGTGGCAATCACGCCGACGATGAACACCACCACCAGTACCTCGAGGAGGGTGAAGCCCTGCTGCTGCCGTTCATTTGCCGGACAGGGCATGCGACCGGTCAGTCGATATCCCAGTTACCGATATCCGCATCGACACCATCTCCGCCCGGCTGACCGTCACGGCCCAGCGTGTAGATATCGAAGGCACCCTGTTTGCCCGGGTTCTCGTAGAGATAGGGCCGGTCCCAGGGATCCTTGGGCAGGCGGTCGAGATAACCGCCCTCGGGCCACTTCTGGCTGGCATCCTGCGGCGGGGTGACCAGTGCATCGAGGCCTTCCTGGCTGTCCGGATAGCGGAAGCTGTCCAGGCGATAGAGTTTCAGGGCGCTCTCGATGGCCCGGATGTCCTGCTGAACCTTGGCGCCCTGTGCATCGTCGATGCGGCTGATGACGTTGGGTGCGATCAGTGCGGCAAGGATGCCGAGGATCACCACCACCACCATGATTTCGATCAGTGTAAAGCCGCGCGCTGCCCGGAACGGAGTGTTCTCGAACTTCATGTATTGGCCCCGTGATTCTGCGATGATCCGCTGCAACCCAATAGCAGCGGCAACCTGCGGCTGATTATCCGCCAGCGGGGCGGGGCCTGCCAGTAAATTTCAGAAAGATTTGACCTGGTGCGCATAACAGCACGAAACATAAGCTTTTCACCCTGGCTGAATTCCTCATCACTGGTGTGGGCCAGCGCTTTTGCACTGCTGCTCATCGCCCTGCAGTTGTTGCCGGTCGAGTTGCACCGGTCGCTCTGGTACCAGCGCGAAGCGGTGGCCGGGGGCGAGTACTGGCGACTCCTGAGCGGCAGTCTCGTGCATCTGGGCTGGCGCCATCTGGCGCTGAATGTCGGCGCACTCCTGCTGGGAATCTGGGTGTTCTACCCGGCACGCTCACCGGTGGGCTGGATCATGGCGCAAGTGATCTGTTCGGTCAGCAGCAACGTCGGTCTGTATCTTTTCAGCCCGGAAGTGAACTGGTGTGTGGGCATGTCGGGCGCATTGCATGGCCTGTTGATCATCGGTGCACT
This sequence comes from Pseudomonadota bacterium, assembly GCA_030836925.1. Taxonomy (GTDB): domain Bacteria; phylum Pseudomonadota; class Gammaproteobacteria; order Steroidobacterales; genus SHZI01. The sequence continues at coordinate 28 of JAUPLK010000054.1, read as the reverse complement.
GGACTGGATCAGGCAGGGCGATCGGGCT
>JAUPLK010000053.1 GCA_030836925.1 Pseudomonadota bacterium | reverse complement strand
TCGACGAACAGGCTGCGGATGAGGCGCGCCGCGCCGCCGAGGATGCCCTGAAAGGCGCGACCGGCAAGGAAGACCTGGCCCACGCGCAGGGGCAGCTTGTCGAGGCGGCAGCCCGCTATCGCGCTGCCCAGAAGCTCAAGGGCAAGCGCAAGTAGGAGCGGCTTCTGTAGGAGCGGCTTCTGTGGGAGCGGCTTCAGCCGCGATCTGCACATCAAAAAATCGCGCCTGAAGGCGCTCCAACAAGCAAGAAGAATCGCGGCTGAAGCCGCTCCAACATATAATTCCGGCATGACAAATCTCACCGTCGTCGTGCTGGCAGCGGGTCAGGGCAAACGCATGCGCTCGGACCTCCCCAAGGTATTGCATCCGCTGGCCGGTCGACCCTTGCTCGCGCATGTGCTCGGTTCGGCGCAAGCCCTGCGAGCAGGCGAGATGCGCATCGTGCACGGGCACGGCGGTGAGCAGGTCAAGCAGGCTTTTGCCGGGCAGCCGATCAAGTGGATTCACCAGGCTGAACAACGTGGTACCGGTCATGCCGTGCGCCAGGCGATGCCGGGTATCCGCCCCAAAGACGTCGTGCTGGTGCTCTATGGCGACGTGCCGCTGGTGTTGCCCGAAACGCTGCGCAAGCTGGTGGCCAAAGCGGCAAGAGGCCAGCTCGCCATACTGACCGCGCGCTTGCCGGTGCCAACCGGTTATGGCCGGATCATCCGTGGTGCGCGCGGCAAGATCAGCGCCATCGTCGAGGAGAAGGACGCCACACCCGCCCAGCGTGAGATCAACGAGATAAATACCGGACTGCTGGCCTGCCCGGCAGCGCTGCTGGCGGGCTGGACCAGGCGACTGCGCGCCAATAACGCCCAGAAGGAGTTCTACCTCACCGACTGCGTTGGACTGGCCGTGAAAGACGAGATCCCGGTGGTGTCCGTCACCGCGGGTTCACCGGATGAGGTGCTGGGCATCAATGACAAGGCACAGCTGGCCGAGGCCGAGACCATCCTCCGTCGTCGCCTGACCACCGAGCTGATGCTGTCCGGTGTCACGCTTGCCGATCCGGAAAGAATCGACATCCGGGGCACGCTGAAGTGCGGCCGCGATGTCTGCATCGATGCAAACGTGATCATCGAAGGCGAGGTGGTGCTGGGCGATGGTGTCCGCATCGGACCATTCACGCTGGTGCGCAATGCAACGGTGGGTGCCGGTACGGTGATTCATTCGCACTGCGTCATCGAGCAGGGCACGATCGGTACCCGCTGCGATATCGGTCCCTATGCACGGGTGCGCCCCGAGGTACAACTCGCCGACGGTGCCAAGCTCGGCAACTTCGTCGAGATCAAGAAGAGCGTGATCGGTGCCGGCAGCAAGGTCAACCACCTCAGCTATATCGGCGACGCGATCATCGGCAAGCAGGTGAATGTCGGCGCCGGCACGATCACCTGCAACTACGATGGCGCCAACAAGCACCGCACCCTCATCGGCGACGGCGCCTTCATCGGTTCGGGCGTGGAACTGGTGGCACCGGTCGAAATCGGCGCCGGGGCCACGATCGGTGCGGGCTCGACCATCACCAAGCCGGCACCTGCCGATCAGCTCACACTCGAGCGCGCCCGGCAGACCACCATTCCGAACTGGAAGCGTCCCGCCAAAAAGCCCCGGGATCGCGGCTGAAGCCGCTCCTGCGGCAAATGCGATGCAGGTTACAGCGCCGTAACCCGGAAATCGTTACCTTGATGCACCAATACCGGGTCACCAAGTCATAATTGAGTCATGTGTGGAATCGTTGGTGCAATCGCCGAGCGGAACGTCGTCCCCGTCCTGATGGAGGGGCTGCGTCGGCTCGAATACCGTGGTTACGACTCGGCGGGACTCGCCGTACTCAGTGATGGCCAGCTCCGGCGCCAGCGCCGGCAGGGCAAGGTGGCCGAACTCCAGTCCGCGCTGGATGCCGAGCCGCTCAGTTCACACATCGGTATCGCCCATACCCGCTGGGCCACTCACGGCGTACCGAGCGAAAGAAATGCCCATCCGCATATTTCCTACGACGGCCTGGCAATCGTCCACAACGGCATCATCGAAAATCACGAGCAGCTGCGCGCGGAACTGAAGCAACTGGGTTACGTGTTCGCCTCGGATACCGATACCGAATGCATCGCGCACCGCATCCACCATCACCTGAAGACCCAGCCGGACCTCTACGCTGCCGTACGTGCCACCGTTGCCGAATTGCATGGTGCCTATGCACTGGTCGTGATGAGTGAGGCGGATCCGGGTCTGCTCGTGCTGGCCCGCTGCGGCTGCCCCGTGGTGGTTGGCCTGACTGATAACGGCAATTTCGTCGCTTCCGATGTCTCGGCACTGCTGCCTGTCACGCGCCGCTTCATCTTCCTTGACGAAGGTGACGTGGCCGAGATTCGCCAGACCGCCATCCGGGTGACTGACGTCGATGGCAAGCCGGTCGAGCGAGAGGAAAAACTCAGCGAACTCTCGGCCGATGCGGCCGAGAAGGGCCAGTACCCCCACTACATGCTCAAGGAGATCCACGAGCAGCCGCGTGCCGTTGCGCAGACGCTCGAGGAACGGGTCGCCAACGGCAAACTGCTGGAGGCCGCTTTTGGTCCGGCGGCGGGTGAGGTTTTTGCCCGCGTCGAGGCCGTGCACATCGTCGCCTGCGGCACCAGCTTCCATGCCGGATCCGTGGCGCGCTATCTGATCGAGCAGGTCTGTCGTCTGCCCTGCCACGTGGATATCGCCAGCGAATACCGCTATCGCAGCCCCGTGGTGCCGAAGAACACGCTGTTCGTGACCATTTCGCAGTCCGGTGAAACCGCCGACACCCTGGCCGCCCTGCGTCTGGCCAAGGAAGCCGGCTACCTGGCCACGCTGGCGATCTGCAACGTGCCGGAAAGTTCGCTGGTACGCGAATCCGACCTGGTGATGCTGACGCGCGCCGGCCCGGAAATCGGTGTGGCTTCAACCAAGGCATTCACCACCCAGATCACGGCGCTGACCATGCTGGTGATCGCGCTGGCCAAACACCGCACGGCTGATGCCGAACGCGAACGCGGCCTGGTCACGCGCCTGATCGAGATTCCCGGCCTGATCGAGAAGACCCTGGTGCTCGATCCGGTGATGAAGAAACTCGCCGAGCGCTTCGCCGACAAGCACCACGCGCTGTTCCTGGGCCGCGGCATCCTGCATCCGATCGCGATGGAAGGCGCCCTCAAGCTGAAGGAAATTTCCTACATCCACGCCGAGGCCTATCCGGCCGGCGAACTCAAGCATGGACCGCTGGCGCTGGTCGATGCCGACATGCCGGTGATCACGGTCGCGCCGAACAACGATCTGCTCGAGAAGCTCAAGTCCAACCTGATGGAAGTCCGCGCCCGCGGTGGTGAGCTGTTCGTGTTCGCCGACCCGGATTCTGGCTTTGAATCCAGCGATGGGGTGACGGTCATCAACATGCCGCGGCACGTGACCTATCTCCAGGCGCCGGCGGTGTACACCATACCGATGCAGCTGCTCGCCTATCACGTGGCCATCCTGCGCGGCACGGATGTGGACCAGCCGCGCAATCTCGCCAAATCGGTGACGGTCGAGTAACCTCCTGCGGCGTGCACGCTGCAGATACCAATGCTGAATTGCTGTCCCTCATGCAGGAGCAGGGCGATGATCTCGCTGCGCCCCGGGACATCGATTTCTTCGTGATCTTCGCAACCAGGCCGCAGGCCGAGGCCTTTGCCGGGCTTGCGGCGGCGGCGCTGGAGTTGCCGGCCCGGGTCGCGTCCTGGGAAAAGACCGACAAGTGGCAGGTCAGCCTGACCCGTCACATGGCCCCGGAGCACGCGCAGCTGAACCAGCTCGAAAAACGTATTGCCGCACTGGCCCGCCAGCATGGTGGTGATGCCGATGGCTGGGGCTGTCCGCGCGTCAGCAGGGACACCGGCCTCAGGTGACCGTTACCGTCAGCTACCTCGTGATGTACGCGCCGGAGGAGCTGCGTGCGAAGTATCCGGACGACCCGCGCCTGCAGATACAGCCCGTGTCCCCGCCGCGCTGGCAGTTCAATCAATCCATGTACCGCCGCATCGGCGCCGATTGGTATTGGCAGGAAAAACGCGACTGGCCCGATGACCGCTGGCGCGAATATGCAGAGGCGCCCGGGCTGCACACCTTTGCCGCGAGCTACGCTGGCGAGCCTGCCGGATACTTCGAGCTGCGCCACGACCCGCACGGCGGGATCGAGATCGTCTATTTCGGGCTGCTGGCAGCCTTCATCGGCAAGGGTCTGGGCGGGGCCATGCTGGGCCGTGCCCTGCAACACGCCTGGGCGCTGGGACCGGAGCGGGTCTGGGTGCACACCTGCACGCTGGATCACCCCGCCGCGCTCGCCAACTATGAAGCCCGCGGCATGCGGATTTATCGCACGGCGATCGAAACGCTGACCGGCAACGACTAGCGTGGGCCACCGGGTGTGCGGGTATTGTCTGGCTGCACGCGTACCGTCAGGATCCGCTCCACCTGGTGATTGGGCATGAACTTGCGCCAGCCCTCGGACAGCGTGTAACTCGCGGTCCGGCTGGCCGCCTGCGCAGCGAAGACTTCGGCTTCGATCTCGGCATGGATACGCTGCCGGATTTCGGTGGGCGGGTCCTCGCCGGTCAGGGCCAGTATCCCGTGCTTGACCTCGAGATACATGCGGTTGATGAGCCAGGCATTCATCGGATTCTGGATGCGATGGAAGCGGGTGCGCAGATCAATGCCGTGCCGGATCGTATCCAGCAAATGTGCCGGCAGATCCGGTTGCCGCAGGCCCAGTCGCTCCAGCCGGTGATAGAGGTCGCGGTCCTCCCCGCCCCAGCCCTCCAGTACCTCGTCGTAGCCCTGCAATCGCGCAAACGCCGCCTGGGGCAGAACGACGCTACCGGCCAGCTCCCGGCGGCCGTGAACACACTGGTAGTAGAAGCCAGGGGCGGCCACGGCCAGGACACTTGCTGCAAAGTCGGGATGGAGGAGTGTGTCGGCATCCACGAAGCACAACCAGGGTGCCGTCGCCGCCGCCGCGCCCAGGTTGCGGGCCCGGGCCGCGTTGAAGATGGGCTGTTGGGCGACGCGGACCACCCGGATTGCCGGGAAGTGCGCAGCGACCCAATCGGCGCTGCCGTCGGGGCAGTCGTAGTCCACGACGATGGTCTCGGTGCCCGGCTGTGCGGCCATGGTCGGCAGGCTCTGCATCAGGTGCTGCAGTCGGCCTTTGCAGGTGGTGATAAAGCTGATCGCAGGGCTTCCGGGCATCGCGTCATGATGCCACGGCGCTGGGTTCCGGTGCCCTGTGCCCGCGTCCCGGACCGGTCAACAGTCCTCAAGCGGTATCCGCAAGCGATCCGGATGGTTACAATGACGGAAGCGTGAAAACCCTTATAGAACACAAGCTTCACGCTGAAATGGTGACTTACTGTCTACATGGTGGTGAGTCACTGCGCAGAAATACCGGCAGGCTGTGCCGTACCAGGAGTAGTCCCTGTGGAAGTCGATATCATCCTTGAACCCGATCTGGGCCCGGCACAGCTGGTTGAACTCGCCCAGGCCGCCGAGCGCTACGGCATCCGCGCGATCTGGACCTCCAATTATTTCGCCCACTGGGATCCCTTCATCAGCCTGGTGCCGGTCGCCCAGGCCACCAAACGCCTGCGCATGGGTGCACTCGCTGTCAGCCCCTTCGAGATGCATCCGCTCAAGATCGCCAATGCCCTGCTGAGCCTCAACGAACTGTCCGGCGGCCGGGCGATGGCGGCGATCGGTGCCGGTGAGGGCAACCTCGATGCCATGGCCTTGCACAAGCCCGAGAAGATTGTCGTGGCGGTGCGCGAGGCCATCGAGATCGTGATGGGTGCTGCCCACAAGAAGCTCGCCAAGGATGGCTACAAGGGCGAGGTCTTCAACGTCACCTATCCCTGCGCCTACGACTGGCTCAAGGCGCCGCCGCCCTTCGTCTACGGGACGGCTTACCGCCACATGATGATGCGCATGGAAGCGCGCGTCGCCGATGGCGTGTTCATCGGCTGTACGCCGACCGAACTGATCGAAGCGGCCATGGACAATGTGCGTATCGGCGTTGCCAAGCGCGAGCCGGGCGCCGCGCCCATCCGCGTCAACAGCTTCTGGGCCTGGCATGTGAAGAAGGACCGCAAGGAAGCCTATCGCGAGTCACGCCGCGAACTCGCCTGGCGCGCACGCAAGCTCGACGGCGATCTCATCAAATACTGGCTCACGCCGGACGAGGTGCAGACGGTAGTCAGCAACTTCGACAAGTTCGTCGCTGCCTGGTTTGACCGCTCCGGCAACATCCAGGGCGTGTCGGAGGAGATGTGCAACCGCCTCTGCGAAGGCCTGACCTCCACCGGCGGCATCGAGGACCTGGACCGCGAAATCGAGCGCTTCAAGCTGTTCGGCAAGGCCGGCCAGACCGAGATTGCCCTGCGCCTGCATGACAACCCGATGGACGCGCTGAAGATCATCGGCGAGCACGTGGTGCCCGCGTTGCGCTGATGCTGCGGGCAGGTGCCTGGCCAGACGCTCCTGCCTACAGGCCGAGGTTGCCGGGATTCATCAGTCGGTCGGGATCCACCAGCTGCTTGATGCCTTCAAGCAAGGCCCAGGTGTCCGGGTGCAAAGATTCCCGGTACGGGTAGAACTTGCCGAGTTGCTGGTGAACCGCACCGTGCTCCATGAAGATCTGTGCGAGATCCCGGAGCATCCCGGTGACAGCCGCGGTAGCGCCGGGTACGGCCGGCAGGCTGCGGTAGCGTTCCGCATCTTCGGGCTGCAGGTTGCGCAGATGAAAGGCCTTGAGTGCATCGGGGTAGTAGAAAGCCGGTTCAAAGATCACGTCGGTGCCGGATGAACCAGTGAGATGTGAAGTGCGGATGTGAAAACGCTCCAGCAGCTCGGCCTTTGACGCGAAGTAAGCCATTGTCGCCTCGAACACGGGCTTCAGTCTTGAAGCAGGTAGACAGGCGTGAATCGGAATCCAGCGCTCACCGGTGTGGCCGACCAAAAACTCGCCGACGTGCTTGAAGGGCTGGGCACGAATGACCCGTGGAATCACTGCCTCGATTTCGCGGCCCCGCGCCGCGACCGCGATGCGCCGGATTTCCTGCATGCGCCAGCCCATGTCGGCTTCGTTGCTGGAGTCTGCGGTGAGATGCAGCGAGTAACGCACGCCGTCGGCAAAACCGCTCAAGCCGGCCGCGGCGATGCTGGCCGCATCCTTCAGTCCGCCCAGCAGGGAACTGCCGGCTTTGACCACGCTGCCCAGAGCCTTCAGTCCACTGCCGAGATCCTTGACCATGGTGCGCTGGCCATTGAGATAGGGGTCAAGTCCAAAGCACTCGGCCGCCAGGCCACAGCGGCCGATCTCTGTCTGGGCATCGACCATGTCGTGAAAGTTCTCGAAGGCAAAAGAAGCGTAACCGGTGCAGGCGGGCTCGCGGATCAGGCGGATAGTGGCCTCGACCTTCACGCCGAGTGCGCCCGTATCGGACAAAAAGAGGCCGGTGAGGTCGGGACCGTAATGGCGAAAGAAAGGCTGCTTGCCGCGGTTGGCGCCTGAGCCGGTGCGGATCAGGCGGCCATCAGCGAGCGCAACTTCAAGTCCCAGCACGCTCTCGGCAACCGTACCCCAGGTGGCCGAACCGTAGAACATGCTGTTCTGTGACAGCGCTCCGCCGACGGTGGCAAACATTCCGGACATGGGGCCAAAGTAGGGCGTGCGAAGTCCCCGCGCCTTGAGGGTTTCGTATAGCTGCATCCAGGTGCAGCCGGCTTCGGCAGTGATGTACATGTCCTCTTCATTGATTTCGACAATGCGGTTGAGGTCACGACAGTCCACCAGTACGGATTTTTCCTGGCTCGGCACATAGCCGCGGGTATAGGACATGCCACCGCCGCGCGCTACAACGGCATAACCGGCTGCGCTGATTGCGGCCAGTGCGGCGCCGAGTTGCTGCCTGGTTCCCGGGCGAATGACGACTGCCGCAACTGCGTCATCCCAGAAGGCATCCTGCGACAGATAGGCGCGCTCCTCACGATCAGTGACCAGCCGTGTGGTTCCGACAATGCCGGCGAGAGTCTGCCGGAGTTGTCCGGTACCA
>JAUPLK010000052.1 GCA_030836925.1 Pseudomonadota bacterium | reverse complement strand
GGTGGCCGGGATCATCATGCTGATGATGGCGCTGCGTGGGCCGGACTCGGTGCCGCGCAGCTGATCGGGGAGTCGCCTTGCAGCAGTATCTGGACATGATGCGTCACGTGCGCGCGCACGGTGTGCGCAAGGACGACCGCACCGGCACCGGCACGCTGTCGGTGTTCGGCCACCAGATGCGCTTCGACCTGGCCGCCGGTTTTCCGCTGGTGACCACCAAGAAGCTGCATCTGCGCTCGATCATTCACGAGTTGCTGTGGTTTCTGCAGGGTGATACCAACATCGCCTACCTGCGCGAACACGGCGTGGGGATCTGGGACGAGTGGGCGGACGAGCAGGGCAATCTCGGCCCGGTCTACGGTGCGCAGTGGCGCTCCTGGCCGGCGCCGGACGGCAGCCACATCGACCAGATCAGCCAGGTGATGGCGGAGCTGCGCCGCAATCCGGACTCGCGGCGATTGATCGTCAGCGCCTGGAATGTCGCCGAGTTGCCGAAGATGGCGCTGGCGCCCTGCCATGCGCTGTTCCAGTTCTGGGTGGCGGAGGGCCGGCTGTCCTGCCAGCTCTATCAGCGCAGCGCCGACATCTTCCTCGGCGTACCCTTCAACATCGCTTCATACGCATTGCTGACCTGCCTGGTTGCCGAACAGGCCGGGTTGCAGCCCGGTGAGTTCATCTGGACCGGGGGCGACTGCCACCTGTACCTCAACCATCTGGAGCAGGCCGATGAACAGCTGTGCCGCAAGCCGCTGCCCCTGCCGCGCCTGCTGCTGAAGCGCAGGCCGCCGACGCTGTTCGACTACCGCTACGAGGACATCGAGATCGCCGACTACGCCAGTCATCCGCACATCAAGGCGCCGGTCGCGGTCTGAGACGTCTGCGTTCTGCCTTCAGGCCTGCCCGCGCGGCACACTGACGATTTTTGCCGGCCCGTCCAGGCGCACGGCCGTGAGTTTGCGCCCCCACACGCAGCCGGTATCGATGCCCAGCAGCTTGTCCCGCTGCAGAAGACCGAGCGCAGCCCAGTGGCCGAACACGATACGCACCGCAGCGGTTTGCCGCCCCGGCAGATCGAACCACGGGATGAGTCCTGCCGCCTGCGTGCCGGGCGCGCCGTTCTCGACCAGGTCGAGGCTGCCGTCGGCGCGGCAGTAGCGGATGCGGGTCAGGCAGTTGGTGATGAAGCGCAGGCGCTCCTGACCGCTGAGTGCCGGTGACCAGCGCGCCGGCTCATCTCCGTACAGTCCGCGGATATAGCTCGCACAGTGCGGACCGCGCAGTACCTGTTCGACTTCGCGGGCCAGCTTGATGGTCAGCAGCGGATCCCACTGCGGCGGCACGCCGGCATGCACCAGCAGCGTGTTGAGTTCCGGCCGGTACACGGCCAGCGGCCGGTGCCGCAGCCAGTGCACGAGTTCCTCGCCATCCGGTGCCTGCAGGACTTCGGCGAGTTCCCGGTCCTGGGCGCGCGCGCGATTGCCGAAGGCCAGCGCGATCAGGTGCAGGTCGTGATTGCCAAGCACCACGGTGGCCTGGCTGCCCAGCGCGCGGACCAGGCGCAGGGTCTCCAGCGATTTCGGGCCGCGATTGACCAGGTCGCCGACAAACAGCAGTTCGTCACGCTGAGGGTCGATGCGCAGGACATCGATCAGGCTTTTCAGTTCGTCACAGCAGCCCTGGACATCGCCGATTGCGTAAATCGCCATGGGGCGGTGTACTGCCCGGCGTCAGTGCAGCACGCCCGGTACCGCGAGCCGGAAACACGGGATATCGGCGCGAAACTGTGCACCGTCATCGCTGCGCATGCCGTAGCTGCCTTCCATGGTGCCGACCGGGGTCTCGATCACTGCACCGCTGGAGTAGCGGTGCCGCTGTCCGGGCTGGATGGTGGGCTGTTCACCAACCACGCCGTCGCCGCGCACCTGCTGCACCTTGCCGTTGGCATCGGTGATGATCCAGTGCCGGTCGAGCAGGCGGGCCGCAACGTCACCGGTGTTCTGGATGGTGATCGTGTAGGCAAACACGTAGCGCTCGCTGTCGGGCTCGGACTGCTCGGCCAGGTAGTGGGTTTCTACGGTGATTTTGAGGCTGGTGGTACTGGTGTGTGTGGTCATGACGGGAGCCATTCTGGAAGAGCGCTCCCGTGCTTGGCAAGTTCCGGTCTCTGGCTGGCCAGAAAGCTGCTGAGCTGCAGCCAGCCCGCCGGCGGCAGCTGCTCGGGCCGCAGCCCGGGATCGATGCCGGCGCTGCTGATTTCCGCTGCGGTGGCCAGGCCGCGCAGACCGTTGCTGAGTCGCTTGCGACGCATGCCGAAGGCAGCGGCAACCAGGCGGTCGGCAATTGACAGAATGTCGGCGTCGGCCAGCGGAACCGGATGCGGCACCAGCCGCAGGAACACCGAATCCACCTGCGGCGGGGGGCTGAAACTGCCCGGGCTGATGCCAAACAGCGAGTCGATGCGACAGCGCAGGGCGAGCGCCACGGTCAACCGGCCATAGGTCTTGTTGCCGGCCGCTGCAGCAATGCGGTCACCGACTTCCTTCTGCAGCATCACGTGCAGATCGCGCCAGAGCGGGCCGCAGCCCAGCAAGTGAAACAGCAGCGGCGTGGAGATGTTGTAAGGCAGATTGCCGACCAGGCGCAGCTTTTCGCCCGGCGCTGCCAGGCTGCTGAAGTCGAAAGCGAGCGCATCCGCGCAGTGTACGGTGCAACGTTCCGTTGCCACCCGGCCGGGCAGGTCGCGGGCCAGGTCACGGTCGATCTCGATGGCATCCAGCCGTGCACCGCTCGCCAGCAGCGGCCGGGTGATGGCAGCCTGGCCGGGGCCGATCTCGACAAAGTGGTCGTTTGCCGCCGGCCCGACATTCGCAATGATCTTGCGGATGATGTTGCCGTCGGTGAGGAAATGCTGGCCGAAGCGTTTCCGCGGCCGTGTGCTGCTCATGACCGCTGGCGGGCAGCCATCTCGATGGCAAGCTTGACGGCCTCACGCAGGCTGCCTGCGTCGGCGCGACCGGTGCCGGCCAGATCAAGGGCGGTACCGTGATCCACCGAGGTGCGGATGATCGGCAGGCCGAGCGTCACATTCACTGCGCGGCCAAAGCCGTGATGCTTGAGTACCGGCAGACCCTGGTCGTGATACATGGCGAGCACGGCATCGACATTCGCCAGGTTGCGGTCGACGAAGGCGGTATCGGCCGGCACGGGGCCGCTGATGGCGATGCCTTCCTGCTGCAGCGTTGCCAATGCCGGCGAGATTTCCGTGATTTCCTCACTGCCCAGATGCCCCGATTCGCCGGCGTGGGGATTGAGGCCCAGGACGACGATGCGCGGTCGGCGGATACCGAACAGTTTGCGCAGGCCGCTGTCGAGTATGCGTCCGGTGGTTTCCAGCAGGACCCGGTTGATGGCCGCGGGAACCGCATGCAGCGGCAGATGGGTGGTGGCGAGCGCCACACGCAGTTCACCAGCCACCAGCAGCATCACCGGCCTGGCCGCAGAGGTCAGTTCAGCGAGAAACTCCGTGTGCCCGGTAAACGGGATGCCGGCGTCGTTGATCACCGCCTTGTGCACCGGCGCCGTGACCATCGCGGCAAACTGCCGCAGCCGGCAACCGGCGGTGGCACGCTTGAGCAGTTCCAGTACCCAGGGGCTGTTGCGTGGATCCGGATGGCCGGGCGCCGATGGCGCGCGCAGCGGCAGATCGGCGACCAGCAAGCGACCGGGCCGGGCTGCCAGCGCCGCGCTGCCGTTGCCGGTCCACGGCACGATCTCGATCTTTTGCCCCAGTGTCCGGGCGCGTGCGGCAAGCAGCTTTGCATCCGCGAACACGATCAGTTCGGCCGGCCAGGCCTGGCTGGCCAGCGCCAGCGTCAGCTCGGGACCGATGCCGGCCGGTTCTCCGCAGGTGATGGCAATACGTGGCAGCGCTGTGCTCATCAGGGTTCCAGGGCCATGACTGGCGATTTCCGGCAGCCGGTGTGGCTAGATCCGGATCTCGACAAAGGCCTCATCGCGCAGGCGCCGCGTCCAGAGCTCTGCCTCATCGCCGAGCTTGCTGTTGCGGATGGCGAGTACCGCCTCCTGGCGCTGCTTGTCGGCGGTGGCGTCGTACACCCTGCGCTCCAGCACCTGCAGGATGTGCCAGCCGAACTGCGTCTGGAACGGTTCGCTGATGTCATCGACCTTCAGGTCGTTCATGACCTTCTCGAACTGCGGCACGAAGTTGCCCGGGGCAGTCCAGCCCAGGTCACCGCCCTCTATGGCCGATTGCGGGTCTTCGGACACGGCCTTGGCGACCGCCGAAAAATCCTCGCCGCCGAGGATGCGCTGGCGGATCGCCAGCAACTTCTGGCGGACCGCATCGTCATCCTGCACCTCGTTGGTGGTCATCAGGATATGACGCGCGTGGGTCTGGTCTTCCATGATCGGCTCGCCGCCGCGCCGGTCGTCGAGCCGGATCAGATGAAAACCACTGGCGTTGCGGACCGGCTCGGACACGCCGCCCTTGGGCAGGCCAGGCGCGATGTCGGCAAAGATGCTCGGCAGTTCGCCGCCCTTGAGCCAGCCGAGGCTGCCACCCTCAAGTGCCTGCTGGCCACTGGAGTAGGTGAGGGCCAGCTTGGCGAAGTTCTCGCCAGCCAGAATGCGGCTGTGGAGTTCGTCGGCGAGTTTCTGTGCCGTCTCGATTTCCGCGGGTTGCGCCGTCGAGGAAACCGGAATGAGTATGTGCGAGACCAGGAAATCCTCGCGCAGATTTGCCTTGCCTTCCTGCCGGGCCAGAAAGGCATCGACCTCCCGCGGTGATACCGCGATGCGCTGCAGGACATCGCGCTGGCGGAGCTGGTCGATGGTGATTTGCTGGCGCAGTTCGCGGCGGTAGGCGGCATAGTCGACGCCTTCCCTGGCCAGCAAGGCGGGCAGTTCGGCCAGGCTGACGTTGTTGCGTTCGGCAATATTGGCCAGCGCCAGGTTGAGCGTTTCGTCCGAAATCTTGATGCCGACGTTTTCGGCACGTTGCAGCTGGAGCTGCTGGATGATCAGCCGGTCGAGTACCTGGCGCAGGAGCACATCGTTGGGTGGCAGCTGGGTATTCTGGGCTTTCAGACGTTCGGCAATGCGCCGGGTTTCAAGTTGCAGCTCGCTCTTGAGCACCACACCCTCGTTCACGATCGCGGCGATGCCATCGAGCAGCTCACCGCTGCTGCTGAGCTCGCGGCTCTGTGCAAACGCACCGGAGACCGGCATGAGGGCGAGCATGAGGCTCGCCAGCAGGGCGGGCAGGCCATTCAGGTCCGTGACCTGAAACCGGGTGGGTGCCGGGCGGGGGTGCTGCTGCTGGAACATGAAAAAAACCGGGCTCAATAGCGATCGTAGCCAAGGGTACCACGGTCAAGCAGCTGTTCCGGACGACTGCCGCGACTCCCAAAGCCCTTCAGCAGCAGTTGCAGCGTGACGGCGGTATCGGAGTCACCGTCGCGGCTGGTCAGGTTGCGCTGGGTCACCAGCCGCAGCCCCCAGCAGCAGGTCGAATACTCCAGCCCGAAGAAGCTCTCCAGCACCTGGTTGTCGAGCAGGGAGTAGTTGTAACGGCCGACGAAGCTCCAGCGGTCGGCGATCGGCCAGGTGCCGGTGATGTCTATTTCGCGCAGGGAGTCGCGCCGGAAACGGTACGACAGGTTGACGATTTTGTTGTCGGCCGGTTTGTACATCACGCGGGCCTCGGCCAGGCGAGTGACCTTCTCGTCGGAATCCCACTGGTAGCCCAGGTCCAGGTTCCAGCGGTTGTTGATGTTCATGCCGAGCTCGGCGACATAGTCAGAGCTGTTGTCATCGGTCGGCGCTTCGCCCGGCAAGGTTACATCGCGCTGGCTGAAGTAGCGCGTCTCGCCGACCGTGGCGGTCAGCACCTGCGAGCCATCCGCCGAACGGATCAGGCGGGTGGTGACACCGATGTTCAGTTGGTCGGTGTCGCCCAGACGGTCGAGGCCCACGTAGCGGTTGGTGCGGAACAGTTGCACGACATCGAAGTCGGGCTGGATTGTATCGAAGACCGGCATGTCGCTCTGGTCTTCAAAGGGTACATGCACAAACTGCACGCGTGGCTCTATGGCCTGCAGCAGGGCACTGTCCCTGCCCCATGCGCGTTCGAGCAGGGTGCCCAGCGAGATGCTGTAGATGGGCAGGCTGCGGCTGGGCGACTGCGCCGCACCAGGTTCGGTTTCATCCAGCGAGTAGGCGGTGTAGTCGAAAGCGGCGAGCGACTCCACAAAAAGGGGGCCCAGGCGCAGCGGCAAGCTCACCTGTGGCCGCAGGTTTGCCCGCAGGCCGGTGGTGCCGGTATCGCGGTGGAAGTAGGTGAGCTCGGATTGCAGCCGGTAATCGAGGTTCAGCGGGTTGTTCGGCCAGTAGCCAGCGACCGATACCTGCGGCAGGCGCTGGTAGGGCCGCTCGACATCGGTGAGCGAGTCGTCGATGGTCTGGTAGTCCTCGAGTCGCAACAGGGCAGACCAGGTGTGGTCGAAGTACTCGAAGTCGACGTGCTGGCGCAGATGGGTCTGGCTGGAATTGCCGAGGCCCGTGGACAGGTCCTCGAAATAGGCCGAGTCACTGACCTGTGTGCCGTCGATCGTGGTACGCCAGGCGTCGCTCACCTGTGTCTGGTTGTACCAGTGCACCAGCGCACGGTCTTCACTGGTGACCTCATCATCGGGCAGGAACTCCCCATCAAGTACGCCGGTCGACGTGCCCGACCGGTAGCGGAATTCGCCCTGGGCCTGCAGGCCGCGCTTCGACATGTAGCGCGGCGTGAGGGTGGCATCGTAATTCGGTGCGAGATTGAAGTAATACGGGACCGCAACCTCGACACCGCGCTGGCCACTGCTGCCGAACTCCGGCAGCAGCAGGCCCGAACGGCGCCGGCCATCGACCGGGTAGGTCAGCCAGGGCGAGTAGAGTATCGGGACGCCCTTGAATTCCAGTCGCGCATCGCGTGCCGTACCCACGCCGGTTTCCCGGTCGATGCTCAGTCTGCCCGCGCGCAGCAGCCAGTCGTCCTTGCCACGCGCGCAGCTGGTGTAGGTGGCGTCCGTGAGTGTCAGTACCCGCGTTTCCTGCAGGGTGATGCTGTCGGCCGAACCGCGTGCCGGCAGGGTGTGCATCTCGAATTCCGCGCCCTCGATCCTGAACAGACCGGTGTCGGTGTTGTAGCTTGCCGAGTCGCCGCGCAGCCAGGTGTCGGCGTTGCGCAGGTCGATGTCGCCGGTCAGGCTGAACTCGCCGGTGAGACGATCGTATCGCGCACCGGCAGCACCCAGCTGGATGTCGCCGCGACGGAGCACCAGCCGGTCCCGGAAAATTGCCGGACCGTTGAGGTCCACCTCGGCTTCACCGCTCAGTACATCGACGATGTCGGCGGCGATATCGGTGCGCGTTGCCAGCGGTTCCGGGGCCGGGATCGCGCAGCCATATACCGGGGCCGGTGCAGCCGGAGTGGCAGGTTCCGCAGCGCCGGCCGCGGTCGCAGCCCACATCAGTGTCAGCAGTGCACGTCGCAAGGCGCCCCCAGGGAATCCAGGTTGGAATCAGCCGGCGGAAGTATAACGGCCAGCCGCGCATCGCGGTCGGACCGGTTTTCACCGTACCATTGACGCATGCGTGCACTGATTCTTGCAGCCGGCCGCGGCGAGCGGATGCGGCCACTGACCATCGACATGCCCAAGCCGCTGCTCAGCGCAGGTGGCAAGCCGCTGATTGACTGGCACATCGAGGCGCTGGCGCGCGCCGGGATCACCGAACTGGTCGTCAACCTGTCGTGGCAGGGCGAGAAGCTTCGCGCGTATCTCGGTGATGGCTCGCGATATGGCGTGAGTCTGCAGTTCAGCGCAGAAGGCCCCGAGCCCCTCGAGACCGGTGGCGGCATTCAGCACGCCTTGCGGTTGCTGGGGCCGGCGCCGTTCTGGGTAGTGAATGGCGACATCAGCTGCGATTTCGCCTTCGCGCCGCGCGAGCTGCCGGGTGACGCACTTGCGCACCTCGTGCTGGTGCCCAATCCGGAACACCATCCGGGCGGTGATTTTGTCCTGCGCGACGGGCGGATTGCCGGTGCGGATACGGCAGAGTCTGCCCGGCTGACTTTTGCCGGGATTTCCA
>JAUPLK010000274.1 GCA_030836925.1 Pseudomonadota bacterium | reverse complement strand
TTTCATCTGTGGCCGGTCCGAGGTGGCGAGCGTGGTTTCGATGACCGCGCAACGCGTGTCGTCGATCGGCGTGGCATGCGTCTCGACCACCGAGCCCACGCCATCACCGCCGACGATGGTCATCATGATGGTGCGCGGATCCGGGCAGTGAAAGCGTGCATCCACCTCGACGGCCAGCCGGCCCAGCACCAGGAAAGCCACGCGCACGATGATGTCCTCGTCGCCGCGCTCGATGACGCGCAGGCGACCGAAGGTGTGCGGATGGAAATGCGCGCCATGCCAGGGATCGAGCCGGTTGGCGAGGATGTCTTCGGGGCGGCAGCGGGCTTCCATGCGCACCGTGGCATCCAGAAAGGTGGCCGGGCGCGGCGCCATGATCGGCCGTTCGGTCGGCTGCTCACCGGCGTCATCGAGCCGGATCCAGACCAGCACGCCATCGTCATGCACGGGCAATGGCGCCCACTTGCCCAGCGGTCGCTCGCCGAGTTCCAGCCCGTGCCAGGGACACACCAGGCAACCATCGCGCACCCGGCTGTCGGCCAGTGAGGCGCCCAGGTGCGGGCAATTGTCGGAGGCGGCCATCAGGCCGTTTTTCCCGTGCCAGAAGACGAAGTCGCGGTCGTCGATGCGATAGCGGCGTGGCTGCGCACCGAACTTGCGGCGCTCATCGACCACGAACCAGCCGCCACCGGGCTTTTGTACCGCCGCCTGCAGTGCCTGGTTGATCCAGCGTGCATCGGCCTGCTGCCAGTCGGGCAGCGCCGACCAGACCGGCTGCGGATCCAGCGCACGGCCGAAGATGATCAGCTCACTCATGAGGTTTTTTTCCAGACAGCGGGGCCGCGCAAGGCGACCGACCAGAGTGGTTCGGGACTGACATGCCAGGCGTCGAGCAGCGTGCTCGCGGCGAGAAAGCCGGCCGCGGCAGCGCGCTCCATCAGCGCGGTCGGAAATGGCAGCTTCACGAAATCTCCCGCCAGGGCGAGTCCTCGCCAGGGTGTGACTGTTTCCGGGCGCGCCGTGTGGCTGCCCGGTGCAAAGGCCGGGCAATCCTGCCGCATGAGGAAGCGCTCTTCAATGATCTGCGCACCAGCGGTTTCAGGGTAAAGCGTGTGCAGGCCAGCCAGCAGTTCACGCTTGAGCGCATCGGTGTCGGTGGCGCCAGTCGGCAAGGCATAGGCGTGCAACTCGACCACCGAGCCGCCAGTACGCGCTGCCCAGTCGCGGCTTTCATCCTCCAGCAACTCGAAGACGGAGATATTGTCGAGCGGCCCGACGCCCGCCGTACCCGCAAATTGCGCGCGGCCGGCCGCGACCGGCCGGTCCAGCCACAGGCGCCAGACGGCGAAGGCATTGGTGACGCGCAGCGTATCGATGGACGCCCGCCAGCCGGTGTCATCCAGCGTCGGCGAGGCGGCGACGATGGCCTTGATGGCCGACACATCGGTGGCCAGCACCACGGCATCGGCAGTCAACGCATCGCGATCGGTTTCGATCACCCAGCGCTCGCCATCACGCACCAGTGCACGCGCTGACACGCCGGTGCGCAGTGCCACGCCTTGCTGCTCGAGCAGCCTGCCGAGCGGCGTGAAGATGCAGTTGGAAAATGGCTGATTGGCCACGTCGAACACCAGGCCATCGTGATTGGCGGTGAAGTAGAAATGCATCATCTGGAGCAGCTCGGCTGCCGACATGTCCGCCTGCGGATTGAAGCAGGAATGCGCGAACACATGCAGCAGCCGCTGCCGGGCCAGTGGCGGGAAGCGCAGCGAATCGAGATAGGCACCGGCAGTCTGCTGGTCGAACCGACCGTAGGTCTGGTCGCGCTCGAAGCGGAGCATTTCCATCGCCGCCGGCACATTCACTTTCATCAGGTCACGCAGCCCAAGCGTCTCGGTGCGCCAGGTCAGCGTGGCGACGTTGCGCAGCGGGGAATAACTCAGCCCGGCGAAGGACTCATTGCCGGTCGGGGTGAGGATCGGGTAATCGGTGGTGGCAGACAGAAAGCCCAGCTGCGGATCGACCCGGCGCAGCAATTGCCGCAGGTTGTAGTACTGGCGGAAGAAGGCGTGAAAGCCGCGCTCCATCTCGAATCGCGTGCCGTCGCGCAACTGGTCAGCCCAGGCGCCGGCACGGCCACCCAGATGGTTGTCTTTTTCCAGCAGCGTGACCCGTGCGCCGCGCTCGGCCAGCACCGTCGCCGCTGCCAGGCCGGCCAGACCGCCGCCGATCACCACCACATGCCGGGCGGCCTCCAGCCGCGCCGTCCGGCCTTTCAGCCACGGCATGAACACCGGTTGCGCATGTGGCGACAATGGCTTCTGCATGGGCCTATTCTGTCAGAGCCGGAAGCAAAAGGGCCGCACCATGGAAATCGACATCATCCTGAACGAATTCGCCTCGCCACAGGAGGCGGCCGAGCTTGGGCTGATGGCCGAGCGTTACGGCGCCCGTGGCGTCTGGTCCAGCAACTACGGCTGGTCGCGCGACCCCTTCTTCAGCCTGTCGCTGCTCGCCCACCAGTCGTCGCGCATCCGGCTCGGACCGATGGCCGTCAGCCCGGCCGAACTGCATCCGCTGAAGATGGCCAACCTGCTGTTCTCGCTCAACGAGCTGTCACGCGGTCGCGCCATGATCATGGTTGGCGGTGGCGGTGCGGTGCTGCAGGCGATCGGCGGCAAGCGCGAGCGCATGATCCGCCGCACCCGCGAGTGCCTGGAGATCCTCAAGGGCGCCTCGCCCGACCGGATGATGAATTACAACGGCGAGCTCTACAAAGTCTGGGGCTACCAGCCGAAGTGGTACACCGACACGCCGCCGCTGATCTACTTCGGCTCCAACCACCCGCAGAGCCGCAAGCTGTCCACCGAGCTCGCCGACGGCCTGATCACCAGCGATTTCGTCGTGCCGCTGATGAAGGACTTCATCGACAAGGCGCATGCCGAGCTGAAAGCCGCCGGCCGCTCGCCGCGCGACTTTCGCATCAGCAACTTCTGGGCCTGGCACATCAAGAAGGATCCGGCCGCATCAATGCGCGAGGCACGGCGCGAACTGATGCTGCGCGGCTGGCTGGGCGAACAGTATTTCCGGCCATTTCTGACCGCCGATGAAGTGCAGCTGATGCGTGCCCATGAGCAGGATTTTCTCAACGCCTTCCTGCGCGGCACCGATGTCATCGAGAACGTGCCCGACGAACTGGTGACGAAGA
>JAUPLK010000273.1 GCA_030836925.1 Pseudomonadota bacterium | reverse complement strand
GGGCGCTCCTACGGGCGCTCCTGCGGCAATTTTTTGGTGATTGGCGCGCCCGGAGAGATTCGAACTCCCGACCTTCTGGTTCGTAGCCAGACGCTCTATCCAACTGAGCTACGGGCGCGTATTGCGTGGTGCAGGGCCTGAAGGCCTATGGAAGCCGGGCATGGATGGGCCCGGCAGGCGGGGGATTATAGGCAATTCGGTCACGATGGGAAGTATTTCTGGCGGGGCATTGGGGGCGGGGTAGAGTCTGGGGCGTATGTGCCGGGCGGGGGATCGCGCCTGAAGGCGCTCCCACCGGAAAGGGATCGCGCCTGAAGGCGCTCCTACGGGCGCTCCTGCAAGACCAATTTTGGAGAGAACGATGATTCTGCTGACTGGTGTGACGGGCAAGACGGGCGGCGCGACGCTGAAGGCGCTGCTGGGCAAGGGCGTGCCGCTGCGGGCGATCGTGCGCAACCCGGAGAAGGCTGCCGCACTGAAGGATACGGGTGTGGACCTGGTGGTCGGCGATGCGACCGACCGGGCGGTGGTCGACATGGCGCTGCGCGGTGTCGAGCGGGCGCTGATGGTGATGCCGAATGGCGAAGGCCAGCTGGGCTTTGAAAAACAGTTCATCGATGCGGCGAAAGCGGCGGGTGTGCAGCAGCTGGTGAAGATGTCGTCGATGGAAGCGGTGGCCGATGCAAAGGCGCCGATTCCGAAGGTGCACTGGCAGGCCGAGCAGTACCTGCGTGCCTCGGGCCTGGGCTGGACGCTGCTGAAGCCGAACTTTTTCATGCAGAACCTGCTGGGCAGCGCCGGCACGATCAAGGAGCAGGGCAAGTTTTTCCTGCCGATGGCCGACGGCAAGACGGCGATGGCTGATGTGCGTGATATCGGTGCGGCGGCTGCAGTGGTGCTGACCGGTTCCGGCCACGTGGGACAGAGCTACGAAATCACCGGTCCCGAGATCCTGAGTTTCCACGATGTGGCGGCGCGCTTTACCAAGGTGCTCGGCCGACGGATCGAGTACGTGCACGTGCCGATGCCGGCTTATCGGCAGACGCTGTCGCGGTTCCTCACCAACGCCTGGCACCTCAATGCGGTGTGCGAGCTGTTCCAGGAGATCGCCGACGGGCACGATCTGCACCTCAGCGATTCAGTGCAGAAGCTCACCGGCAGGCCACCGATCTCCCTCGATCAGTTCATCCGCGATCATCAGGCGGTGTTCAGCGCCTAACCGTTCTCGCGGGCGACGGCGACGGTGTCCAGTTGACCGTCGTCGTCGACCGTGTAGTGCAGCAGGATCGGCTCACAGCACACCGGGCAGTCTTCGACGCAGGTCTGGTCGCCCTGCGAGAGGTCGAGTTCCAGCGTGATGCTTTCCCAGCAGTACGGGCAGGTGACGGTGACATCTTCGAGCATGATCGTCCCCTCGCTGCATGTCTGGCTGTTTCAGAACTGATCTTTGCGCCTGCGGGTCTCGGCAAATACTTCGGTGTCGGTTGCGGTGGCGAGTCCCAGCCTTGCGCGGAGCTCCGGGCTGGCTGGCCGCAGGAACGGGTTGGTGGCTTTTTCGGTGCCCAGCGTGCTTGGTACGGTGGGCTGACCGGCAGCCCGCAGCGTCGCCACTTCACGGATGCGGGCTTGCAGTGCCGGACTGTCAGGCTCCAGGCTCAGCGCGAATCGGCCATTGCTTTGCGTGTATTCGTGCGCGCAGTAAATCCTTGTTTCGTCAGGTAGTTGCGTGATCTTCTGCAGGGATGCCCACATCTGTGTTGGTGTGCCTTCGAACAGCCGCCCGCAGCCCATCGAGAACAGGGTGTCGCCAACGAAGGCCGCGCGGTCAGCCTCGAACAGGTAGCAGATATGCGCCCGCGTGTGGCCGGGGGTTTCGATGATGCGTGCATTGTGTTTGCCGAGCGCGAAGCTGTCACCTTCACCGACCAGTACGTCGATGCCGGGAATCCGCTCGGCATCGGCGCGCGCGCCGACGATGCTGCAGCCGGTGCGGGCCTTCAGCGCGAGATTGCCGCCGGCGTGATCGGCGTGATGGTGGGTGTTGAGGATGTAGTCGAGTTTCCAGCCTCGCGCCGCAAGTTCCCGCTCGATGGCCGCTGCATCCGGGCTGTCGATGGAGGCGGTGAGGCCCGCGTCCGGATCGTGCAGCAGATAGCCGTAGTTGTCGTCCAGACAGGCGAACTGATGGATCTGCAATGCGGACACCTTCGCCTCACTTTTCCCGGAGCCGCGGCATCAGTTCGACCAGGTTGCAGGGGCGGGTGCGGTAATCGAGCTGCGCGGCGATGATTTTGTCCCAGCCGGTGGCACAGGCATTGCCCGAACCGGGCAGGCAGAATATGTAGGTGCCATTCGCCACGCCGGATAGTGCGCGTGACGACAGCGTGGAGGTGCCGATGTCCTGCCAGGAAATCATGCGGAAGACCTCACCGAAGCCGTCGATCACCTTGTCGAGCAGCGGCTCGATGGCCTCGGGTGTGCTGTCGCGGCCAGTGACGCCGGTGCCGCCCGTGGTGATGATGGCGTCGATGCCCGGATCGGCGATCCATGCCGAGACCGTGGCGCGGATGCGGTAGATGTCGTCGCGGTTGATCTGGTGGTCGCCGAGCCGGTGACCGGCCTTTTGCAGGCGTTCGACCAGCAGTGCGCCGGAGGAGTCAGTGTCGATGGTGCGTGTGTCGGATACCGTGAGTATCGCGATCGACAGCGGCACGAATTCGCGGGGTGTTGCCATGTCCGGGATGATACCTTGCTTGCTCGTGCCGATCCCTCAGGCGGCATCATCGCCGCCGGAGCGGCGCACCTGTTCCTGGAGGAATTCGGCGAAGTGCCGGCAGGCGTCGGTGACCGTGAATACGCCCACCAGCTTGCCGCGCCGCGTGACGATGGCCGAGCTCAGGTGATGTTCCGCCATGTGGTTCAGTACTTCATCGAGGCGTGTGTCCATGTCCACGATGTAGGTGTCTTTCACCATGGCTGCGGTCACCGGGGGTTGCCGCCGGTCGCCATCGACGGGACTGGTGCCCAGCAGCAGGCGGATATCCCGTTCGGCGACGATACCGGCCAGTTCGCCTTCCCGGGTGACAGGCAGATGGCTGATCTGGTGTTCGTGCATCAGTACGCGTGCGGCAGTGACTGGCTCCGCCACATCCACCGAGTAGGGAAACGGGGTCATGAGGGCCTTGATTGTGGGCATCCGGCGCATGTCAGGATCATAAA
>JAUPLK010000272.1 GCA_030836925.1 Pseudomonadota bacterium | reverse complement strand
CCCGCACAAAAAAAGGGGCTGGATCCAATCGGATCCAGCCCCGTCAGTCAGCAAACTGCAGCTGTCAGCCGCCCGCCGGCAGTGCAGCGTAGTACGCTGCCAGGCCAGCAAGCTCCGACTCGTTCAACGTCCCGCTGATCGGTGACATCAGGGGGTCGTTGCGGGTGCCATTCTTGTAGTCGCGCATGGCCTTCTGCAGGTAGTCAGCCTTCTGGCCCGCGAGATTCGGCCAGAGCGGGTTGACGCTCAGACCGTTTGGCCCATGGCAGCCGGCGCAGAGGGTCTTGGCCTTTTCTGCAGCGTTCTGATCTGCGGCCGATGCGCCCAGACTCAGGCCGAGTGCGGCCACTGCCGTCGCGATGATGATTGTCGATTTCACGTCATGATCTCCTTGAAAATTTGCTCAGGCCGCATATCAGGCCGCGTGTTCTGCAACTTCAGTGTGGAATGCCGCCGGGCGCGTCTCGCGCACGCCGATGGTCATGAGGTCCCACACCAGCAGGAAGAAGCCGGCTGCCGTCATGTAGCCAAAGAGCTGCCGCCACCACATGCCCTGCAGGTACCAGACGCTGTACTGGGCCTTGAAGAAGCCCGCCCAGGTTGCACCCTCAAGCGCGCGCTCGATGAATACCTGGTCATAACCGGAAACCAGCAGCGCCATGACCATGCCGAGCACACCGCCGTTGAGCAGGCCCAGGGACCACTTCCACTTCCAGCCGTTATCGACCAGCCCACCACCGAAGTTCACATTGCCGCGCCACTTCTGGGCGGCAAGGTAGAACACGGCGATGTTCATCGTCGCGTAGGCACCGAAGAACGCGAAGTGTCCGTGCGAGGCCGACCACTGGGTGCCGTGGGTGTAGATATTGACCTGCGGCAGCGTATGCATGAAGCCCCAGACACCGGCACCGAAGAAGTTGCCGAAGGCATGGGCGATCAGCCAGGCAAGTGCCGGATGATTCGGGCTCTTGAAACGGTGCACACCGGAGTCATAGACCGCGTGCACGACCATCGCCACCAGCGGTACCGGCTCGAGTGCCGAGAAGAAACCACCGACGGTGAGCCAGTATTCCGGCGTGCCGATCCAGAAGTAGTGATGACCGAGGCCCAGAATGCCGGAGCCGAGCATCAGCGCGACCTCGATATACAGCCAGGTAGTCACGACCTGCCGGCGGGCACCCAGGGTCTTGATCAAGCCCCAGGCCATGATGCAGCCAACCAGCACTTCCCAGGTCGCTTCGACCCAGAGGTGAATGACCCACCACCACCAGAACTGGTCCATGGACAGGTTGGGGCTGTAGAACATGCCGGCGAGATACATGCCGGCAACGGCCACCAGATCGAGCACCAGGACGCCGCCAATTCCGGTCCAGCGGCCCTTCATGAAGGTCGCAGCCACGTTGTAGAAGAAGATCAGCACGCAGACCACGATGCCAACGTCCGCCCAGCGCGGCGCCTCGATGTACTCGCGACCCTCGTTGATGAACCAGATGCTCTCGATGGTGCCGGGGCCCGTCTGGATGACGAGGTACACCACCACCACGATGGCGACCGCGATGGTAAACAGCCAGAAGCCGAGATTACCCAGCGCAAGGCCGACCACCTCAGTGCCCGACTCTTCCTCGATCAGCCAGTAGATGCTGCCGATGAAGCCGAACAGCATCCACACGACCATGGCATTGATGTGAACCATGCGGTTGACGCTGAAGTCGACTACACCATAGAGAAAGTCAGGCTGCAGGTACTGGAAGCCGGCCAGCAACCCGAAGAGGATCTGCGCACCGAACAACACGATGGCGACGACGAAATACTTGATGGCCAGACGCTGGCCCCCACCGAGGGCGGCGCTGCCTGTGAGCTTGGCGGTACTCATAGATCGCCCTCCTGCAGAATGGGCGTAAAGTTTCGTGGGAATCCGGAAGTGTCGATGGCGGACGTCCATTTGAGGAAAGCCACCACCGCCTTGGCCTCTTCTTCAGTGAGGTGGAGGTTCGGCATGCGGCGTTTGCCGCCATAACCGCGGGCATTGGTGGTCGGATCCATCAGGAACTTGACCATCAGCATCTCGCGGGCGCCCTCACCGGCCCAGGCTGGATCCAGCCAGGCCTTGGTCAGATCGGGTGCGTAGTAAGCGCCGTTGCCGAGAATCGTGTGGCAGCTGGCACAGTTTCTGGCCTGCAAGGTCATCTTGCCGTGACTCACCATCGCCTGCGCTTCTTCCGGCGAGAGCATCTTGCCGAACAGCGGAGCGTCTTCACCGATGACCGGCTCCTGAAACTGGCGCTTCGTATTCATGCGGTAGTAGATGCGTTTGTTGATCACCTCATAGGCCGGCACACGCGAATGGCCAGCGGTAATCACCTTGACCGTGTCAAAGGTCAGCACGATGAGGACAACGGCCATGCCAGCGGTCACCCAGATCGCTGTCTTGCGCCAGAAGTCCTCGCTCGCCCACCAGGGCACATTACTCATGATATTGCTCTCCTTCAGGCCAAACGGCCCCTAGATACAAAAGTGGTCGCGTTTCAGTGTTATTCGTGTGTCGCTTCGGTCAGGCGCCAGATCATGCGGGGCGCAACGAAATAGGCGACCAGCATCAGCACCATCAAGATGTTCCAGACACCGCCAAGCTGCAGCGAAGTCGCCAGCACATAGACGGTAACCACCAGCAAGGCAAAGCACCCGTAGGCAACCCGCATCAGGATGAGGCTGCTGAACATGCGCCCGAACGCAAAACAGGCGGCATACACAGCGCCGAAAACCACTACGAGCGCACCGGCTATCACCGCGCGGAGGAAGGCGTCCAGCCCTTCAGGCCCCATTGGCCCGACAAGATTCAGCCCTTCAGGCCCCAATGCGCCCATAAGCAGTTCCCTTTAAATGCGTCGGATCCCCCAGCCGCGCCATTCTACGTAAACAGGGCAGCGAATCTAGTTTATAGAAGGACTATTTCCCATAAGGGTTAGCCGCAGTGCCGGGGGACGCCGACGCAAACCAGGCGCAAAATCCGCCGCCTGCTCAAACGGCACGCCGAATGGCCGGATCAGACAAGACGACGAACTAGACGAGCGTATGAAAGACCTTTTGCACGTCTTCGTCCTGCTCGAGCTTGTCGATGAACTCCAGTACTTCCCGGGCCTGATCCTCCGGAAGCTCGGTGGGGGTCGTGCAGATGTATTCCTGCTCCGCAGACAGCGGGCTGAGCTTGCGGTCCTCGAGT
>JAUPLK010000051.1 GCA_030836925.1 Pseudomonadota bacterium | reverse complement strand
TTCGCCGATGCCCCGGGTGCGTGCGAGGTAGCGGCCGATATCGGTGGGGCTTTTCAGAAAGCGCCGCCCGTTCGACTCCCTGACGTCGAGGTCGCGCAGTGCATCGGCCGGTACCGGTGCGTACAACACCAGTGCAGGCAATCCCTGGTTTTCTGCACCGATTTCCGCAATCACTGCCGCCCGCGGGCGGGGAAAATCCAGATACACGACATCCAGTGAAGCGCGCAGCTGCGGATAAAAACCCAGCAGTCCCTCAAGTGTGGCACAGGCCGGGCAGTAGCAGGGACCCTGATCCTGATCCATGAAGTCGGGCTTCAGCAGCAGTAGCCGGTCTCGCGACATGGGCGTATCTCCATGAGGTCCCGGAAGGTTTGCATTTTTGCACAGTTGCAGACAGGATTGCGCCATCTGTCTACAAACATGTCGCGCCCCAGGCGCTCCCTGCCGGAGAGAAAATCGAGATGGTGACCTATATCGCTACGCTGCTGGCCAAACCCGGCCACGAACTCGAGGTGTCGAAGTTTTATCAGGATCTTGAGCCGCTGATGCGTGAGGCCAAGGGTTTTCATGGGCGCAACGTCTATCGGGCCCGGCCGGGCACGGTGGAGGCGGAAGTCCGTCGCGTCACGCCGCCCGCCGAACTCGCCGCTCATCCCCACCACGAGGATGGCCCGCAGGGCGTGCAGTTCGTCATCGTGGAAAAATGGGACAGCGTGGCCGACCGGATCGCCTTTTCGCGCGGCGCATCGAAGACCCGCAGCGTGCAGCTGTTTCCGCATCTGCTGCCGTCGCACTCGCACGAAGTCTACGAGGACGTCACCACCGCTGGCTGAGTACTGACGGGACCGCTGACGCTTTAAAGGGTAGCGGGCCCTAGCGGACGCTGGTGAAGGACTGCAGCCGTACCTGCGGGGTGATGTAGCCTTCCTGTGGCGGTTCGACATTGGCGAGTGCGGTCGACAGGTATTTCTTGTTGCAGTCGCATAGCACGGTGACCACGACGGCTTCAGGCCCCATTTCTTCCACCAGCTTCATCGCACCGATGATGTTGGCGCCCGATGAAATGCCGAGGCCGAGGCCGAGCCGGTGCGCCAGCGACTGCGCCATCAGGATCGCATCACCGTCCCAGACATCGACCACGCTGTCGAGTTCGGCAAGTTTCACGATCGACGGGATGAACTCGTCGCTGATGCCCTGGATACGGTGCGAGCCGACCTTTTTGCCGGTACTCATGGTCGGTGAATTGGCGGGTTCCAGCGGGTGGATGCGTACCTTGCGGGCGCCGCGGCGCAAATGCCGTCCCACACCCATGACCGTGCCGCCGGTGCCGACACCGGCCACGAAGGCATCGGCCGCGACGCCAAACTGGCCCAGTTGAGTCTCGATTTCCGGCCCCGTCATGATCTCGTGGGCTTCGACGTTGTCCGCGTTGTCGAACTGGCGCGGCAGAAAGGTATTGGCGTTTTCATCGGCGTATTCCTGCGCCATCTTCACGGCGCCGATGAATCCGCCCTGGGCCTTGGAAACGGGTACCACTTCGGCGCCGAGGTTGTGCATGAGCTGCACCCGCTCGTAGCTCATCCAGTCCGGCATGTAGATACGTACCCGGTGACCCAGCGCGCGACCGATGGCGGAAATCGAAATGCCGGTATTGCCGCTGGTCGCTTCGGCAATCACGGCACCTTCCCGCAGTTCGCCGCGCTCGATCGCCCGGCGAATGATGTAGAAGGCCATGCGATCCTTGACGCTGCCGGTCATGTTGAGCAGTTCGTACTTCGCGTACAGGCGGCGCGGCTGCCCGTTGAAGGTGTAGCGGATCTCCAGCAGCGGAGTCTGGCCCACGAGGGCGGCAATGCCGTTGATTGAACGCATGATCTCTGGTTTCCGGTCGATGCGGTAACAGCGTGCAGTTTACGCGCAGTGCAGGTCTTGCCCTACCGCGCCACCACCGTCACGGTGGCCTTCTGTTCCACCCCTGCACGTGTCCAGCGCAATTCCACCTGGTTGCCGGGTTCGAGCTTCTTCAGCAGTTCGTTGAAGCCGCCGAGGCCATTGACCGCATCGCCGGCCAGGTGGGTGAGGATATCGCCGGCCTGCATGCCGGCTTTGTCGGCGGGTGAGCCGGGCACCACACCCTCGAGCCGCAATCCCGGACCCTGGAAAGCGAAGTCCGGAATGGCGCCCACCGAAACCCGGCGCGAGCCGGAACCGGCAGGGGGTGCGCTGGCGCCGCCAGTCGTTGCGCTCACGCTCAAGCGCTTTTCAGTCGAGGCGAGATAATCGATGGCTTCGGCCGCGACCGTTGCCACCTTGACCATGCCGGCACCATCGACCTTGTCCGGCGTGTCGGAGGGGCGGTGATAGTCGAGTCCGGCGCCCGAGAAGATCTGCACGCCGGGTACGCCGGCGTCGATGAAGGCTTTCTGGTCCGAGGACTCGGCAGCGCCCGGGATGCTGCGGGTAGGTATGCCGGTGACAGCCGTGATGCCGCGGAACACGAAAGGCCATTCCCTCGCGCTTTCGGTGGCGATCACCGACACCGGTTGGTCGCCGAGGCGACCGACCGTATCCATGTTGATCACGCCGTAGATGCCGGCAACAGGCACGGGCAGCGGATGGCTCACATAGTGGCGTGAGCCGAGCAGACCGGCCTCCTCGCCACTGAAGGCGACGAACACGATGGTGCGCGGTGGAGCCGGCCGGGTGGCAAGCTGCTTCGCGATCTCGATCAGCACCGCGACGCCGCTCGCATTGTCATCGGCACCCGGATGAAGCTGACCGACCGCATCGGCGCGGGCGCCGGGCCAGCCAAAGCCCAGGTGATCGTAGTGTGCGGTCAACAGCGCCACTTCACCTTTGAGTTTCGGGTCCGAGCCGGGCAGCACGGCGATCACGTTGCGCAGCTGGTGCTCACTGTTGTCCACGCCGCCCTTCGCACTGAAGGTCTGGAACCAGCTGCCGTTGTCGCCGCCTGGCTGCAGCTTCGCAGCGGCAAACTGCTCCTTGATGTACTCGCTCGCGGCCTGCAGTCCGGCGCTGCCAAAACCGCGTCCCTCGCGCTCGGGGGCAGCAAGAAAATTGACGTGCTGCCTGAGTTGCTCTGCCGAATAAGCAGCAGGTGGCTCCGCCAGTGGGGCGCGCCTTGGCAGTGTGACGGGAGCCGGCAGGCCCTTGCCCTGCAGGTTGACCAGCAGCGGCGAATCGGTGGTCGGCCACTCGCCCTTGGCGACGTTGGCCGGTTCTTCGCCGGCAAAGGCCAGCCAGGAATACTTGCCGTAGTGGGGCAGCTTGCGCACCAGGCCCGGCAGCGCTGCGGCCGGATCAACCGTGATCCAGCCAATTGCCAGTTTCGGGTTGTCGGGATGGCGATGCGTGAGCACGTGCGAGTGCCCGGCAAACGGCAGTTCGCTGCTGCCGATGCGTACACCGGTGCTGCTGACGCGGAGACCCAGCGCCGGGTCGCCGGCGAAGTGGCTCGCGGCGAGGCGGTTCTGCCGGCCCAGCAGCCACACGCTGCGGTCGGCCGGCAGCGCCTGTATTTCCCGGTCGGTCACTATCGTGATCTTGCTGGAGGGGCTCTGCCAGGCGCTGAGTGCGCGGCGCCAGGCATCCGTTTCGGTGGCCGGTTCGGAAGGCAGTACCGCGAGCACCTCGCTGGCACCAAAAATCTGCCCGATGCTCGGTGCTGTTTCACGCGGATCGAGGATGCGGAACACGTCGAAGGCCGGATCAACCGCGACGACCTGCGGCGCTGATGTCGTCTCGATGCTGAATGGTGTGACCGGGTCGCGGCTGCGAACCTTCGTGATGACCGGACCCGCTGCCGTTGCCACCACCACCGGGACTTCCAGTGCATAGGCCCCGTTCTGTTGCTGGCGGATTTCGCCGCTCACCGTGTAGCGTTTGTCCTGCTGCGTGACTTTCACGCTGGCAAGCTGCAGGTCGGCAGCGCCGGTACGGTTGGTCCACTCGTCAAAAAACCGGCCCAGATCCTGGCCGCTGAACTTCTCGAACACGCTCTGCACATCGCTGAAGCTGGCGCGCTGGCCCCGATAGGTCTTGTAAAAAAAACCGAGCGCCTGGCGGAAGGCATCGTCACCCATCTGCTGACGCAGCATGTGGAAGCCCATCAGCGTCTTGCCGTAACCGACCGCTTCGGTTGCGGCGCTGTGCCGGGAACGGAACGCGCGCAGCGGAAAATCGGCGCTACTGCTGGCGAAGTCGCGGTATTTTTTCAGTACGTCGCGACGGTACTCGGCACCCTGGCCCTCGATCTCCTTCATCAGGTGATCGGCGAGGTAGGCCGTGAGGCCCTCGCACCAGTTGCCGGTTGCATAGTCCACGTAGACCGAGTTGCCCCACCAGTTGTGCAGGATTTCGTGCGGATAGGAGGAGGTGAGGATGAAGGGGAAGCGGATGATCTGTGGCCCGAGCAGCGTATAGGACGGCATGCCATAGCCGGTTTCCCAGAAATTCTCGACCAGTGCGAACTTGCGGTAGGGATAGGCGCCCAGCAGCTCGTTGTACATGCGCAGATAGCGGCTGGTTGCATCCAGATACTTTGCCGCCAGCGCCGGATCAGGCTGACGCAGGTAGACCTGGGCTTCGACCATGCCGGCATTTGTGGTGTAGGGGGTGAGTGGACCGCCGGCCAGCGAGATCTCGTCCACGGCAGTCGGCGATTCCCAGCGCGCCATGCCGTCGGTACCGGTCGACACGCCGTTGCCCGGTGCAATCAGGTGCCAACCCTTCGGGGTGTTGACCGTGAGCGAGTAGGTGACCAGTTCGCCTGCCTGCGCGCCACCGAGTTGTGGATACCAGAGCGTGCTGCCGGCCAGATACACGCCATCGTTGCTGATGATGCCGGGGGTTTCGGCAAAGCTGCGTGCATATTCCTCCGGACTCGCGGTGGGCGGGATGTCGACCAGGCCGCTGTACTCGATGCGAAATGTGCTGCTGCCCGCCGGCAGATTGAGTCGCCAGGCCGCTACGCCGCGGCGGTTGGCCAATTCTTCGCTGGTGCCGTTGATGCCGGCAAAAACCTTGCTGCTGGCGTCACCCGGCAGTTTTTCCACCGGCGGGTTTGACGCAGTGATCGAAAAATTTGCCGCCAGCACGAATTCCACGGGCTGGCCGGCCATCGCTGCCGGCAGCGTGACTTCTGCAACGCCAGACAGGCGATGCGTGGCCGGATCGATGTCGGCGCTGAGCTTGTAGTCGGGCCATTGCGCAGCGTCTGCCGGCCAGGCTGGTGTCGCGAGGCAAAGCGTGCCCAGTGCAGCCAGAATCGGCAAACCTGCGCTGGCCAGTCTCGATACCCGCATCATGGTCGGTCCTTTGCTGTTGGGGGACGCCTGATTGTAGTCCGTGCCGGCAGGCTTGCCATATAGGGTAAGGTTTGCGTCAGGCGCCGGATCAGGCGAAGTTGAGTCGGGCCGCATCCAGCAGTCCGGCCCGGACCGTATTGCTGATCAGGGCCGGCGCGGGATCGTCGAGCAGTGCCAGCGCCTGCCCAAGGAGTTCAACTGGCAACGAAGACGATGCCGAGTTTGCGCGACAGCCAAGCCCCAGGGTCTGCATCAGTCCGTCCATCTTTGGCGTGTTGCTGTCGAGCGCGATGAAGGGTGTGCCCAGCCATGCGGCGGCAATCGAGTAGTGGAAGCGTCCCGAGACCAGCAGCCGTGCGGAGGCAATCGCCGAGAGCCAGGCTGCCTCTGATGTCGCGTGGCAGAGTTCGATCGTGCCGCCGGTGGCATGGCCGAGCAGGCGGGCGAACTCGCGGTCGTCGGCGGCCAGGTTGGCATTGGCGCCAAACAGGAATGCCGGCTGGAGTCCCGCCTTGCGTCCGGCAATGGCGAGGTGCGCGCAGGCCTCGACCATGCCTGGTCCCGCGGCGACCGAGCCAGCGATCAGCAGCTGATCGCTGGTGCTCCGCCTGATGCTGTCGCCGTGCTCCTGCGCATACAGCGGCAGGCAATCGAAACCGATCGTGACCGGAATGCCCAGCTGTTCCAGCAGCGCGGCACTGACCGGTTCACGTACCACTACCGCATTGAGACTCTGGTAGACCTGTCGGTAGAAGTCTTCGACTGTGCTGCCGGAGACGCGGGCGCTGCCGGTCGGGTAGCAGGAGTGGTTGATGATCCGCACTGGCCGGTGCAGGTAGCGTCGTGCGATCCAGGCGAGATACAGCAGGCTGATGGAGGTGTGCGTTGCGCCGTGCAGTGAGCCCTCGCCATTGATGACGATCTCATCCGCATCGGCAATGAGTCCACACAGATCTGCATTTGCCTGCTGGAAGCGCGCAAAGAAAGCCGCATCGTCCAGCTGTTCCCGGCTGGCCGGCAGTGGCTGCAGACCGGTCAGGCGATCGATGGGCAGACCGCAGACAGTCCGGCCCTGCGCCTGCAGTTGTGCCCGGATGGCGAGGCTGGTGCAGCTGCAGCCCCAGTGGTACCAGTAGCTGGTGTCGTTGATGAGCAGCGTCCGCAGTGGTGCAGGCGTATCTGCTACCGGCGCCGGGGCAGTGATGGCTGTGATGCTGATGGTCGGCAAACGATCCCCTGGCCTGGAATCGTCGAGAGCCGCACACACGGCAGCGACGACCGAAGCCCAGTCCGAGCGATCGCCGGGTGGCTGACGAAACAGGCGCACGCTGGCGTACCAGCGGCTATCCGTACCGTCGGTGGGCCAGCGCCAGTCGGTCAGGGCGGGCGCGAGCATCCAGGTGGCAACGCCCAGCGCACCGCCGAAATGCACGGTTGAGTTGTCGACGGAGATCACCAGGTCGAGCTCCGCCATCAGTGCGAACATGCCATCGAGATCGCTGAGCGGGTCGATGTCTGAAAAGCAGGTGAGGCCGCTGCGAATGGCTTCCGGCGCAGTAGCTAGTTCCTGTTCGCAGTCGCCGTATTGCAGGCTGATCAGTCGCAGCCCGGGCCTGGTGAACAGGGGTTCCAGCGCCGGCAACGGCAGTGAGCGCGCCTGTCTGGTGCGCGGCGTATTCCCGCCGCGCCAGGAGATGCCGATCTTCAGGCCTGAACCCAGCGCATCCAGGCGCTGCCGCCATGCTTGCCTTCCTGCTGGATCTGCCTGCAGGAACGCACCGCGTGGCGCAAAGCTCGCCGCGGAGTTCCGGAAGACACGGGGCAAATCGCCAAGCGGGATGCGCAGGTCTGCCCCGACGGCTTCACCCGCAGCGCCCCAGGGCCTTGGCGTATTGGGCTCGACATGCAGAAAAGGAAAAGATCGCGTCATGGCCGGAACCAGCCGCCGGTCACAGAGCAGTGTGAAGTGGCTCGGGATGTCGGCGAGTTCGCGCAGGCAGGACGCGAACATCACCTCGTCGCCGATACCCTGCTCGCCATGCAGCAGCACGCGCCTGTGAGCGAGCGGTTCGCCGGCCCACTTCGGCAGGGGCACGCAGGTGCTGGCCTGTGCGCCCCATACGGCGCCGTGCACAAAGCGCCAGGCATAGTCTTCCCAGCCTGCGATGAACTCGCCGGTCGCGAGCAGGGTCTCCGCGCGCTTCATGCGCAGGTCCGCATTCAGTGGATCAAGGGCCAGGCCCTGCTTGATGAGTGCCAGCGCCGCTGCGTGATCACCCTGCCAGCGCCGCAACGTTGCCAGGTTGCCGAGCGCAAGCAGCGAAGCGGGATTCAGTGCCAGTGCGTGCTCGAAAGCAGCAATGGATTCGCGGTTCCGATCCAGGTCGAAGAGTGCAACGCCGAGATTTTCCCATGTCGCTGCACTGTCTGCATTGAGCGCAAGGGCGCGTTGGTAGTGTGTGACGGATTCTGCGAGTGCACCGTGGGTCTGCGTCACCACGCCAAGGTCATAGTGGTATTTGGCCGTTTTTGGCGCGAGGGTTGCGGCCCGGCTGAGGTGCCCCAGGGCCGCCTCGAAATTACCGCGCTGGAATCCCGCCAGCCCGATGAGATTCAGAGCCCGGTGACTAACCGGGTCGGCGCGCAGGATCTTCCGGTAGATCGCTTCTGCCGCATCGAGTTGCCCCTGCTGGTGCAGACGGACGGCCTGCTGCAGCAACTGTTCGTTCGCTGCTTCGCGCTTTGTGGGTGCCCGATGCCGTGGTTTGCTCATGCTGCCGGAAGTATAGGATGCCGGGCGCTGGTTGTTGCCAGGAGTGACACTTTGCGATCAGCTCCCGCCGTGCGCGACGCTGCTCGAGA
>JAUPLK010000271.1 GCA_030836925.1 Pseudomonadota bacterium | reverse complement strand
ACTCGAGCGGGAAATGCTCGACAGCGTCCGCGAGCAACCCGAGGTGTATCGGAGCCTGATCCTGAAGCGCAACGAAGCCTTCAGCCAGGCCATCGCCGGGCTTGCCAACGACTCGCAGGACTATCTGGTCGTCGTCGGGACGCTGCATCTGGTCGGCGAGGACAGCGTACTCAACATGCTCGCCAAAAGGGGCCTGAAATCCAGGCCGGTACCGGATCGCTGAATCCGCACTTTGGTGTTCGCTGACCTCCTCCTGGTAGTCCTCGCGGCCTTCGGTGCCGGCCTCGTCGATGCGATGGTCGGCGGCGGTGGACTGATCCAGCTGCCCGCGCTGCTGACGGCATACCCGTCCACACCGCCCGCCGTGCTTCTCGGCACCAACAAGTTCGCCAGCATCTTCGGCACGGGCAGCGCGGTGTTGCGCTTCGCACGCGGCGTGCGCATTCCCTGGAAGATGCTTCTGCCGCTGTTGCCCGTGGTGTTCCTTGGTGCGCTCGGCGGTGCCCGTGTGGCAACGCTGGTCCCGCCGGCCGTGTTCCGGCCGTTGGTGCCGGTCATGCTGGCTGTCGTCCTGGCATACATGCTCTGGCACAAGGACCTGGGCAGGAATCACGCGCCGCTCGCCATCACCCGCAGCCGGGCGATCGCGGCTGCGATGCTGCTCGGCGGGGTGGGGTTCTACGATGGCTTCTTTGGCCCGGGCACCGGCAGCTTCTTCATGTTCCTGCTGATCCGCCTCTACGGCTTCGACTTCCTCCACTCGGCGGCCAGCGCCCGGGTACTCAACGTGGCAACCAATGCCGGGGCCCTCGTCTGGTTCGGCAGCCAGCTGGAACTGCTCTGGCTGGTTGCCATCCTGATGGCGGTCGCCAACGTGAGCGGCGCGGTGGTAGGCACCGGCCTCGCGCTGAAATACGGCAGCGGCTTCGTGCGCCGGATCTTCCTCGGGGTGGTGCTGGCGCTGATCGCGCGCACAGCGTGGCAGGCATACTTCACAGCTTGAACGCCGGCGACGGCGCCCATTAAGCCAAATAAGCCAAATAAGCCAACTAAGCCAAACCCGGCACCTACTGGCCGCGTTCGTGGCGGAAGGGGCGCAGCATGGGGCGCAGCACGCGCAGACGCTCGATCGGGTCCATCAGTTCCAGACAGCTCTGCTTCTCTGCCGAGGGCATCGGCAGGATCTCGGTGAGGCGGTAGCCCACCCAAGCGGCATCGTCGTAGCGCTTGTCGATGGCGTCGTACAAGCGGCCGAGGTCGTTGATCACCGTTTCAAGGAGCGCAGCCATCGACCGGAACTCCTCCGGCAGCTGCAGTTGCGGCTCGTCGGCAAGCAGCTCGACCTCGGCGGTATACAGCCCGTCCGGCTGGCGACCCATCCCGCGCAGCACGAACCTGCGCGTGCCGCGCGCAGTGATGCCGAGAATCCCGTCGCTGCCCTGGTACCAGTCCGCGATCCGCGCGAGCGTGCCGACACTGGCAGTCTCCACCTCGCCGATATCACTGCCGCTGCGGATCTGCACGACACCGAACTCGCTGTCCTCGCGCAGGCAGCGGCTGATCATGTCGAGATAACGGGCTTCAAAAATGCGCAGTGGCAGCGGACCGTCCGGAAACAGCACGGCCGCCAGCGGAAACAGCGGGATGGTCAGGCGCGTCGCAGACACGGTATTCAACTCAGCCCGCAGCGCCGAGTGCCGTCGCCAGCTGTCCGTGTATGCCCTGGAAATCGCCGTTGCTCATGACGACCACGGCATCGCCAGGTTGTCCGGCTGCCACCAGTTCACGCACTATCGCAGCGGTATCGGCACAGACGCGCACCTGCGGCGCTTCGCGGAATTCGGCATCGAGATCCCAGCGCAGGCCCGCCGGCCGAAGTATCCAGGCCAGGTCTGCGGCCGACAGCGCAGCAGCAAGCGTGTCTTTGTAGATACCGAGTTTCATGCTGTTCGAACGCGGCTCGAATACGGCGATCACGCGACGCACACCTGCGCGTCGCCGGACCGCCTCGAGCGTGCGCCGGATCGCCGTCGGATGATGTGCGAAATCGTCGAAAAGCTGCACGCCCCTGAAATCACCGATGCGCTGCAACCGCCGACGCACCCCACCGAAGCGGCCGATGGCTTCGATCGCAACCGCCGGGGGCACACCGACCGAGACGGCCGCGAGCAGCGCGGCCAGGGCGTTCTCGGCATTGTGCGCACCGGACAATTGCCAGTCACAGCGGCCGATTTCCGCGTTTCCGTGCCGGATGCTCAGGGTACCCGGCGGATCCTCGGAGGCCGTCCAGTCAGCCATCGTGCCGTTACCGCTGGCGAAGCGCTGCAGCGGCGTCCAGCAACCGAGCTTCAGCAGCGCGTCCACGTTGGCATCCTTGCCCGGCACGATCAGCGTGCCGTTGCCGGGAATCGCACGGACCAGTTGATGGAACTGCCGGGTGATGGCGGCGAGATCCGGATAGATGTCGGCGTGGTCAAACTCGAGGTTGTTGATGATCAGCGTCTGCGGCCGGTACAGCAGGAACTTGGCGCGCTTGTCGAAGAACGCCGTATCGTATTCATCAGCCTCGATGACAAACACCGGGTCATTGCCAAGGCGCGCCGAAAACTCGAAATCCGCCGGTACGCCCCCGATCAGGAATCCAGCCTTCCGGCCTGCATACTCGAGAATCCACGCCACCAGGCTGGTGGTCGTGGTCTTGCCATGCGTACCGGATACGCCGATCACATGTCGATCGCGCAACACCGTGGCCGCCAGCCACTCGGGACCGGACATGTAGGGGATGCGACGGTTCAGCAGTTCCTCGATGACCGGCATGCCACGTGTCATCACGTTGCCCACCACCACCATGTCCGGGGCCGGCGTGAGCTGCGCGGCTTCGTAACCCTCGATCAACCCGATGCCAAGCCGCGCAAGCTGGTCGCTCATCGGCGGATAGATGTTGCGGTCCGCACCAGTGACACGAAACCCGGCCTCGCGGGCAATGGCGGCCACACCACCCATGAAAGTGCCGCAAACGCCGAGTATGTGTACATGCTGCATGCAGGAATGCCTCAGGCAGGCGGTGGCCCGAGCTGCCAGAAAACCAGGTAATTGAGAAAGAAATACGCGAGCGAAAGCATGATGCCCGCCACGAAGGGTATCGACAGGGCGCGCGCGAAAATGTGTCCGTTGACGACCAGCGACCAGCTGACGATGGCCAGCAGCCCGGCGGTGGGCAGCAATGCCG
>JAUPLK010000270.1 GCA_030836925.1 Pseudomonadota bacterium | reverse complement strand
CGGCGCCGAACAACGACACGATCACCTGTGCGCCCCAGTAGGACATCTGGCCCCAGGGCAGCAGATATCCGGTGAAGGCCTGCGCCATCAGCGCCACGTAGATCAGCATGCCGATGATCCACAGCAATTCGCGCGGTGACTTGTAGGAGCCATACATCAGGGCGCGGAACATGTGCAGATAGACGACGATGAAAAACGCCGAGGCGCCGGTGGAGTGCATGTAGCGGATCAGCCAGCCCCACTCCACATCGCGCATGATGTATTCGACCGAGGCAAACGCGTCTTCGGCCGACGGCTTGTAGCTCATGGTCAGGTAGATGCCGGTGACGACCTGCAGGATGAGCACCAGCAGGGCGAGCACGCCGAACACATACCAGGCATTGAAGTTCTTGGCAGCGTAATACTCGGTGACGTGTTCCTTCATCATCGCCGTGAGCGGAAATCGCTCATCGACCCAGTCGATGAACTGGGCGAAGCGCCCGCCCTGGGAACTGCCCGCCGCTCCGGTACGTGCCGCACTCATGCGTCTACTCCAGTATCTTCACCGACAATGATCATGCTGTCTCCAACGAAGCGGTGCGGTGGCACCACCAGGTTGGTCGGCGCCGGCACGCCTGCGTATACGCGGCCGGCGAGATCGAACTTCGAACCATGGCAGGGACAGAAAAAGCCGCCCGGCCAATCGGCGCCGAGCTCGGCATCTGCGGGTTGCAGTTTCTCGACCGGTGCGCAGCCCAGATGGGTACAGCTGCCGATCACCACCAGAACGTCGGGCCGTATCGAACGCGTGGCATTGGCTGCATAGGCAGGCTGTATCGATTCCTTCGAATCGGGATCGCGCAATACACTCGCGTGATCACCCAGACGTCCCAGCATGTCCGGGTCACGACGCAGGATCCAGACCGGCTGGCCGCGCCACTGGACGCGCACCATCGCACCGGCCTCGATTTTGGAAATATCCACTTCGACCGGTGCACCAAGCGCCTGGGCACGCGCGCTGGGGCGGAACGAAGCGATGAACGGGGCCGCCGTCATGGCCAGGCCCACGGCTCCGGTAACGCTGGTGGCCACGACCAGAAACCGACGACGACTGACGGACGCCTCTTCGCTCACGAGCTGTTCCTCTTGAAATTCCTGGTTGCCAGCGACCCGGCAACGACAAGCCCGGTCGATTCGGACGAGCGCCCGGCAATCCCGGCAAGTCTGTAAAAAGCCGGCAAATTATACACACGGCTTCGACGGGTTGCCTACCGGATACCGGATGCCACCTCAGGCGATGCGGCGAATCTGCGCACCGATCTGCCGGAGTTTCTCCTCGATGCACTCGTAGCCGCGATCGATGTGGTAGATGCGATCGACCACCGTTTCCCCTTCCGCCGCCAGGCCCGCCACCACCAGGCTGGCCGAGGCACGCAGATCCGTTGCCATTACTGGCGCCGCATGCAGGGCGCGAACCCCCTGCACGATGGCGGTATGGCCCTCGATCTTGATGTTGGCCCCCATGCGCTGCAGCTCCAGCGCATGCATGAAGCGGTTCTCGAACACATTCTCGATGATCGTGCCGACGCCGTCGGCCACGCAGTTGAGTGCCATCAGCTGCGCCTGCATGTCGGTCGGGAATGCGGGATAAGGGTCAGTACTTATATCCACGGCCAGCGGCCGCCGGCCCTGCATGTCGAGATCGATCCAGTCCGGACCAGTGGTGATCACGGCACCTGCGGCACGCAGCTTGCTGAGTACCGCCTCCAGATACAGCGGGCAGGTGCGACGCACCCGCACATGGCCGCCGGTGATCGCCGCCGCGACCAGAAAGGTGCCGGTCTCGATCCGGTCTGGCTGCACCTGATGGCTGGCGCCGTGCAGGCGACGGACGCCATTGATGACGATGCGGTTGGTGCCGGCACCTTCGATCTGTGCGCCCAGCGCGGCGAGAAAAGCGGCGAGATCGATGACCTCGGGCTCGCGCGCCGCGTTCTCGAGCACCGTTTCGCCCTCGGCCAGGCACGCGGCCATCATCAGGTTCTCGGTGCCGGTGACCGTGACCTTGTCCATCAGCAGGTGGGTACCGCGCAGGCGCCCGGAACGCGCCCTGATGTAGCCGTCGATGATCTCGACTTCGGCACCCATCGCACGCAGGCCGGCCACATGCAGGTCGACCGGGCGGGCACCGATCGCACAACCGCCAGGCAGCGAAACGTCAGCCTGGCCGTGGCGACCGAGCAGCGGCCCGAGCACCAGTATCGAGGCACGCATGGTCTTCACCAGGTCGTAGGGTGCGGCAAATTCGCGGATCGTCCGCGCGTCCACCTCGATCTGCATGTCTTCGTGCACGGTGACGCTCACACCCATCTGCCCGAGCAGGCTGATCATGGTCGTCACATCGTGCAGGTGCGGGATATTGCCCAGCCTTACCTGGTCATCGGCCAGCAGACAGGCGGCGAGTATCGGCAGGGCCGCATTCTTGGCCCCCGAGATGCGCACCTCGCCCTTGAGCGGCCCGTTGCCGGTTATTGCCAGTTTTTCCATGGCTTTGTCTCCTGCCACAGCCTTCAGGGCTGCCTGGCACTCCATTCTTCCGGCGTGTAGGCCGCGATGGACAGGGCGTGGATCTCGCCACCGATGCGATTCCCCAGGGCGGCATAGATCAGGCGATGGCGCTGCAGGGTGTGCTTGCCGGCAAACAGCGGGCAGACCACCACGGCATCGAAATGCACCCGGTCCTCCGAGCGCACGCTGACAGTGGAGTCGCCGAGGTGGTTGCGAATCAGGGTTTCGATTTCTTCAGGGTTCATCCGGACTACCGTAAAGCGGTGATTGTGGCGCGCGAGTATAGACGGCGACGCCTGCATGGCGTCATGACATACAATGCAGCCGGGACGATTTTGACAGCAGGATCCCGGCAGCGACCATGAGCGGCGGCCAGCACGACTTCAGATCAAGGGCCCGGCGGGTACTCGAAATCGAGGCCAAGGCCATCGCTGGCCTGGTACCCCGGCTCGATGCCTCCTTCGACCGCGCCTGCCAGCTCTGCCTGGACTGCCGCGGCCGGATCATCGTGACCGGCATGGGCAAGTCGGGCCATGTCGCCGGCAAGATCGCCGCCACACTGGCCAGCACCGGCAGCCCGGCCTTTTTCGTGCATCCGGGTGAAGCCAGCCACGGTGACCTGGGCATGATCACGCGGATCGACCTGGTCATCGCCATCTCCAATTCCGGCGAGACTGCGGAGA
>JAUPLK010000269.1 GCA_030836925.1 Pseudomonadota bacterium | reverse complement strand
GGCGGCCGAACTGCCGGCGGCACAGGCGGCGGGGCTGGCTGCGCGCATCACCGGTGGCTCGCGGCGGGACGCATACCGGCTCGTGCAGCAGCGCCTTCCGGATGTCCTCGATGAGAGCCGTGCGCCTGATCGCAGGTGAAAATTGGCAAGCTGATTGCGGATATTCAAGTAGGAGCGGCTTCCTGTAGGAGCGGCTTCAGCCGCGATCATCGTTTGCGGGGTTTTCGGATCGCGCCTGAAGGCGCTCCCACCCTTATGTAAAGTCGTCTCATCTCATTCTTTCGGGTGATTGACGGCGGGTCAGGGGGGGTAGTTTTGGCGCAAAGCAAACAACGCGCCCGAGCGCGATCTGGGGGAAATGAGATGAAACGCAGCTTGAGCGGTCTGATGTTACTGCTGCTGGCCTGTGGGTCTGCAGATGCAGCCTTGCTGAGCCGTGCTGGCGGCCAAGCTTATTACGACGATGTGCTGAACATTAGCTGTCCAACGCCAACCTGGCAGACACCAACGACTTCGGTGTAGCCGGCATCAATGCCAACGGCAGTATGAACTGGAATACCGCCCAGTCGTGGATCGGCGCCATGAACACGGCGAACTATCTGGGTACCAGCACCTGGCGGCTGCCGACGGTGATAGACACGGGCACTTCCGGTTGCAACGACGCCTACACCGGCACGGACTGCGGCTACAACGTGGATCTCAGCACCGGC
Organism: Pseudomonadota bacterium; assembly: GCA_030836925.1. Lineage (GTDB taxonomy): Bacteria > Pseudomonadota > Gammaproteobacteria > Steroidobacterales > SHZI01. Next base: position 2,543 of record JAUPLK010000269.1, on the reverse strand, counting down.
GAGATGGCGCACATGTTCTACAGCACGCTGGGGAACGTGGGTTATTACAACACCTCAGGTGTTGGCCCCCAAGCCGGCTGGGGCCTGACCAACGACGGTCCCTTCTCCAATCTCCAGCCCTACTACTACTACTGGTCGGGCACTACCTACGCGCCCAATTCCAGTGGCGCGTGGCTCTTCAACTTCGGCTACGGCCGCCAGGGCGACGCCAGTAAGGCGAGTGCGGTCTACGCGTGGGCCGTGAGCCCCGGCGATGCGTTGGTTCCGGTGCCTGGAGCCGTGTGGATGTTTGGCTCGGCACTGGGTGTAATGGGGCTGGTACGGCGGAAGATGCAGACCGGGACAGCCTAGGTGCTTTGGTGTTTTTATCCTTCGCTGTCAATCAAACAGGCGTCGAAGCAGTTCCTCCCGGCTGATCTGGAGGTGGGCCGATACATCGCCGAGGATGCCGGCTAAAGTCCCGACCTTCAGAGGATCGTGTGCGGGGATCGTCACATGGTGCTGCGGGGCCGATTCGGTGGACAACCGAAGATGGCTACCGGTCTGGCGCGTGATCCGGTATCCGACCCGGCCCAGAGCCTTCGCCAGTTCGTGGCCGGAGAGATCACGGGGAAGCTTCAAGCGGCAATGACTTCATCGCGGACGAAATGCAGCCGGATGAGTTTTGGCACCGAGTCTGGTTCGAAATGGCAGCGCACCGCATCCCGAACCCGGGCATGGAGGTCCTGCATGTCGCTGCCGTGAGTAAAGATGGATTCACCGATGGCGCGCGCGTTAAGCCCGCCCTCGGGCGCCTCCTCTACCACAAAAATGATCTCGTTCATGCTGTTGCTCCTCGTCTGGCGAGTCTACCGGGTCCGTGAGCGAATTGGGAAACGGGTGCCGGATTTGGGAAACAGGTGCCGGGTTTGGCTTATTCGGCTTATTCGGCTTATGCGGTCAGTTTTCGCATCCGCATGGTTCTCCACAGGTCGTAATGCATCTGCTGGTTGAGCCAGTTCTCGGTCGGCCGGATTTCCAGCCTCCTGCATTTCCATCCCTTTCCACTCCAAACGCGGCTCGCGATCCGCGCTGCAGCAGGTGCATGATGACGCCTCTACCGGCCATTGGTTCCGCGGCCGTCAGGAGGCACCCCGTGGATTATCTCTACTCGTTGTACGATGCCCTCATCAGCATCAACGTCCCGAACGACAAGGCGCGGGCCGTGGTGGATGCAATGGAGCGGGACATGGCCACGACGATGGCAACCAAGGCGGATCTGCAGTTGCTTACGCAGGAACTGAAATCCGAGATTTCGCTTGTCCGCAAGGACATGGAACTCCTCTCGACCAACATGAGCGTGCGGCTCGGGTCGATGTTGATGCTGGGTCTTGGACTCCTCTTTGCGGCCCTGAAGCTCACCTGATCCGCGACGCGCAGGTGCCGGGTTTGGCTTAATTTGGCTTGTTCGGTCAGTTTGCGAATCCGCATGACCCTGTCGCTGTGCTTCGCCATCCGCGCCGCAGCAATGAGACCCATGTTGTAGTACATATAACCTATTTTATAGGTTAAACTCTGGCCATGCTCGAAGCTGCTTTCGGAAGTCTGGCCGCTGAACGGGTGCTGCTGTACCTGCATCGCTATGAGCAGGGCTACGGACGCCAGATTGCCCTTGCCTTTGACATGCCCGTCAACGAGATCCAGAAGCAGTTGCGCAAGCTGGAACTGGGAGGGCTGCTGGTCAGTCAGACGTTCGGCCGTACCCGTGTTTATCAGTGGAATCCGCGCAACGTGTTCGTGGCGCCACTCAGGGGACTCTTGCAGGTTGCCCTGGAGCATCTACCCCCCGAGCAGCGCGAACCCTACGCCAGTGGACGCCGCCGCCCCCGTCGGGCGGGCAAGGAGGGCTGATGGCCCTCACGCGCCGCTCGACCATCCGCGACGTTGCTGCGCGTGTGTCCCAGGCCCTGTCTGATGCCGGAATCACGGCGGTACTCACGGGTGGCGGTGCCGTATCCGTTTACTCGACAAACCGGTATCGCTCCTACGACATCGATTTCGTCACGGCCGCATCGCGCCGCGAGCTTGCAGCCGTCATGTCGACACTGGGATTCAGACCGGCAGCTGGCCGCCACTTCGAGCATCCCGCCACACCCCTGGTCGTCGAGTTCGTTGCCTGGCCAGTGACAGTCGGCGACGAGGTTGTGAGCAAATGGTCGCGGATGCCGACACCAGCCGGGACGCTGCAGATCCTCACGCCAATCCAGTGTGTCAAGGACCGACTTGCAGCGTTCTATCACTGGCGTGATGCGCAAAGTCTTGAGCAGGCGCTGCTCGTTGCCGGGGCTCATCGGGTTTCGATGGCCGAGCTCAAGCGCTGGTCGGGCGTTGAGGGTCACCTCGATGATTTTGCCGAGTTCCAGCGGCGCCAGCAGAAAATGCGCGCAAATCGGTGAAGTGCTGGTATCTGGCCCGGCCTGAGCCTTCGTCAGGTTATCGCCGACGAGGCCAAATAAGCCAAACAAGCCAAATAAGCCAAATAAGCCAAACCCGGCACCCTTATA
>JAUPLK010000268.1 GCA_030836925.1 Pseudomonadota bacterium | reverse complement strand
CCCTCGATCCAACGAACACGCGGGAAAGTCTTCTGAAGCCACGCCAAGGGCATCAACTCGATTACAAAAGAACTCGGTGTCTTGCGACGCCCTGGATTGGATATCCGTAATCCAGCCGCACTGGCCCGTTTCCCCAGCTTGATTGACGCCGCCGTACTGTCAATTGATGGAGCGCTATCAAGAATATCTGCAGCAATCTGACTGTATCGAAGCAGGATCTGTTGACGCGCACTGAAAAGTACCCAGAAAACGCGGTGTCTGCGCGCTGAAAAATACCCAGGGTGTTCAACTCGCCTGCTTTTAAACGAGCAGGAACTTGAAGGAGATGATCACCATGAATTTGCTGGGGAAAATAAGGAGGCTGCATTACCGTGACGGGCGGAGTTTGTCGGAGATTGAGCGCTGGACGGGCCTGACCCGGAAGACCATCCGGAAGTGGCTGAAGGCGCCGGAAGGCGTTGAGCCGAGCTACCGGAGGAAGCACGGCGACACCAAGATTGCGCCGTACGCCGAGCGGTTGATCAAGATGCTGGAAGTTGATGCACGGCGCCCGGTGCGGGACCGGCGGACGGCCTTGAAGCTGCATGCCGAGTTGAAGGCGCAGGGATTCGACGGCGACTACAGCCGCGTCACGGAATTCATCCGTAATTGGCGCGAGGGAGGTGGCGCGGCGGTGACCAGGGCCTTCGTGCCGCTGCAATTCGCGCCGGGCGAAGCGCACCAGTTCGATTGGAGCGAAGAGCGGCTGGTCATAGGCGGGGTCTGGCGCAAGATCGTGGCGGCGCATCTCAAGCTCTGCCACAGCAAGGCGTTCGTCGTGCAGGCCTATCCAGCGCAAAGTCACGAAATGCTGTTCGACGCCCATGCTCGGGCATTTGCCGCCCTGGGCGGCATTCCACGGCGCGGCATCTACGACAACATGAAGACAGCCGTGGATCAGGTCAAGAAAGGCAAGGCGCGGGTGGTGAATACGCGCTTTGCCGCGATGGCCTCGCACTACCTGTTCGATCCCGACTTCTGCAACGTCGCCAGCGGCTGGGAGAAAGGCGTCGTCGAGAAGAGCGTCCAGGACAGCCGGCGGCGGCTGTGGCAGGAGGCAGCCAAGGAACGCTTCGGCAGCTTCGCCGAGCTCAACTTGTGGCTACTGGCCCGCTGCCGGACGCTGTGGCAGGAGCTGAGGCACCCCGAGTACGACCTTACGCTGGCTGAGATGCTCGAACAGGAACAACCGCACCTGATGCCGATGATCGTGCCGTTCGACGGCTATACCGAGACACTGGGCAAGGTTTCGAGTACCTGCCTGGTCACCTTCGACCGGTGCCGCTACTCGGCGCCGTGCGAACTGGTCGGCCAGATGGTCAGTATCCGCGTCTATCCGGAGCGGATCGACCTGGTCGCCCACGACGCCGTGGTCGCCAGTCACCTGCGCAGCTTTGGGCGCAACGAGGCGCGCTACGATTGGCAGCACTACATTCCGCTGATCGAGCGAAAGCCCGGAGCGCTCAGGAATGGCGCCCCGTTTGCCGACCTGCCGGCGCCGATGCAGAAACTCCGCGGCTTGCTGCTCAGGCGCGAAGGTGGCGACCGCATCATGGCCAAGGTGCTGGCCGCCGTGCCCAAGCACGGTCTGGAAGCCGTGCTCGTCGCCGTCGAACTGGTGATCGAGTCGGGCAATCCGAGTGCCGAGCACATCGAGAACGTGCTCAACCGGCTGAAAGCAGCCCCGCCACCGCCGCCGGTCGAATCGGTGCTGACGGTTAGCGAGATGCCGGTGGCCGATACTGGGCGCTATGACCGCCTGCGCGCGGAGGTGAGCCATGCGTGATGTGAGTGCGGAATTCAAGGAATTGCGCCTGCATGGCATGGCGGGCGCTTGGGAGGAATTCGTTACCCAGGGGGACTCCCTGACGCTCCAGACGTCCCGGCGGTTAATCGAGCATCTGCTCGAGGCTGAACATGCCGACCGGCATGTCCGTTCGGTCAATTACCAGTTGCATTCGGCCAAGTTCCCGGTGCATCGCGATCTGGCGGGCTTCGACTTCGAGCAGTCGAAGATCGATCAGGGCCTGATTGGCGAACTGGCCACGCTGGAGTTCGCCGAGCAGGCACACAACGTGGTGTTCATCGGCGGCACGGGCACCGGCAAAACACATCTGGCGACGGCGCTCGGTGTCGCCGGCATTACCCGGCACAACAGGCGGGTGCGCTTTTACTCGACGGTCGATCTGGTGAATCTGCTGGAACAGGAGAAAGCTGCCGGCAAGGCCGGGAAACTGGCGTTCTCGCTGCTGCGCATGGATCTGGTCATTCTCGACGAGTTGGGCTATCTGCCATTCAGTCCGTCCGGCAGCGCCTTGCTGTTTCACCTGCTGTCGAAGCTCTACGAGCACACCAGCGTGATGATCACGACCAACCTGACCTTCGGAGAATGGGCGTCCGTCTTCAACGACGCCAAGATGACGACAGCCATGCTCGACCGGCTGACTCACCATTGCCACATCGTTGAGACCGGCAACGAGTCCTACCGCTTCCGCCACAGCACGGCGACGGCAAAGTCGCGGATCAAGGCACGGGAACAGGGCAAGCGGGGGAAGCTTACGGAAACGGAACCGTTCTGAGCTGCCGCCGCGTGGAGAAAGCTGCTCCGGGCTACGCCCTGCGCGGCTTTCTCCACGCAACCCCCTCAGCAACCGACCCCGTTACCGGATGAGAATGGAGGATTCCATCGCAGAGATTACGTTACACTTACCATCAGCCGCCACCATGACGGGCAGCTAAAGTCCCTGGGTAAATTTCAATGCGCACCGCTGGGTACTTTTAAACGCGCGCCGACACCCAATGGACTCACTTCCTTGGCAATCGGCCCGGTTTGACTTGCTTGACTGCCTGTCGCTGAGATCAATCCTAACCCTGTCACCTTACTCGGAATTTCTGGTAGATATTGACATATACCTTTGATTAGGAACATACTGATCCGCATGAATACCCATGCGGATCAACTTCTCGCTCTGGCTCGAACGCGTGGCCTGATCACCGCTCACGACATAGGGAAGGTGGGTATTCCCCGCGTCTGCCTGACGCGGGCAGTTCGTAGCGGACAACTCGACCGGCTCGGGCGAGGTATCTATGGCCTGCCGAGACGATCAGTCTCCGAGCATGGCTCTCTTGCCGAAGTTTCTCTGCGGGCTCCCAAGGGCGTCGTCTGCCTGCTCTCCGCCCTACGGTTTCATGATCTCACTACCCAGGCACCTTATGAGGTCTGGCTCGCCATCGACA
>JAUPLK010000267.1 GCA_030836925.1 Pseudomonadota bacterium | reverse complement strand
CAAGCCCGAGTGGTTGCGGGTGCGGCTGGCGGCTGGCGGCCGCCATGCCGAGGTTCAGCGCACCGTGCGCGAACACCGCTTGGCCACGGTCTGCGAAGAATCGATGTGTCCCAACATCGGCGAGTGCTGGGGTCAAGGTACGGCCACCATCATGCTGATGGGCGGGATCTGCACGCGGGCCTGCCGCTTCTGTGCCGTGGATACCGGCAACCCGCACGGCCGGCTGGATGCGGACGAGCCCGCCAATGCCGCGCGCTCGGTGGCGCTGATGGGGCTCAGGTACGTGGTACTCACCTCCGTCGATCGCGACGATCTGCCCGACGGCGGTGCGGCCCACTATGCGGCCTGCATCCGGGCCATCAAGGCGCAGAATCCGGCCACGGCGGTGGAAGCGCTGACGCCCGACTTTTCCGGTGACAGGTCCGCGGTCGCCACGGTGCTCGGTGCGGGCATCGAGGTTTTTGCCCACAACCTTGAAACCGTGCGGCGGCTGACACCGGCCGTGCGCGATCCGCGCGCCGGCTACGACCAGTCGCTGGCGGTGCTCGCCCATGCGCACGATGTCAGCGCCAGCTTGCCGGGCCGGATTCTCATCAAGAGCAGCCTGATGCTCGGCCTCGGTGAAACGGCGGCCGAAGTCGCGCAGGCCATGGACGATCTGCGTGCCAGCGGCGTCAGCCTGCTGACGCTGGGCCAGTACCTGCGTCCGACGGTCAATCATCTGCCGGTGATCCGCTTCGTGCATCCCGACGAATTCTCCGCATACCGGCGGCTGGGACTGGAGAAGGGTTTTCTTGAAGTGGTATCCGGGCCGCTGGTGCGCTCGAGTTACCGCGCCGAGCGCGCACTCGAAGGCAACAACGTCGGCTTGCCGACCGGCTGAGGAAGGTAACGGACGATGGCTGCGTTTCTGCTTGAGTATGGTTTGTTTCTGGCCAAGGCGCTCACCATCGTCGCGGCCATCGGCGCGATCGCGATGCTGGTCTTCGGAATGTCCAGGCGCAGCCATTCTGCCGCCGGACTGGAAGTCGAGAAGCTCAACGACAAATATCGCGAGCGGTCGCGAAAACTCCGCGCGGCGCTGTTGCCCAAAGCCGCCTTGCGCAAGGTGCTCAAACTCGAAAAGCAGCACGACAAGGCAGTCGCCGCGGCGGCGGAAAAAGCCGGTGAGACTGAAGCCCGGCGCCGGGTCTTCGTGCTGGATTTCAAGGGTGACATCCGCGCGACCGGCGTGACCGCGCTGCGTGAGGAGGTCAGCGCCGTGCTGGCCGTGGCGCGCAGCACGGACGAGGTGGTGCTGCGCATCGAGAACTTCGGCGGTGCGGTGCACGAGCATGGTCTCGCAGCCTCGCAGCTCAAGCGCGTGCGTGACCGGGAGATTCCGCTGACCGCCATCGTCGACAAGGGCGCGGCCAGCGGCGGCTACCTGATGGCCTGCATCGCCAACCGGATCATCGCCGCGCCCTTTGCCGTGATCGGTTCCATCGGCGTCATCGCGCAGATTCCGAACTTCCACCGCCTGCTGGATGCGCGTGGCGTGGATTTCGAGCAGGTGACAGCCGGACGTTATAAACGCACCGTCACGATGTTCGGTCGCAATACCGATGAAGATCGCGCCAAGCTGCGCGAGGAACTGGAGGACGTGCACGCCCTGTTCAAGAGCGTGGTGACTACCCATCGCCCGGCGCTGGATATCGAGGCGGTGGCCACGGGCGAGCACTGGTACGGCACGCAGGCGCAGGAACTCGGGCTGGTGGACGCACTCGAAACCAGTGACGACTACCTGATCCGTGCAATGGAGTCGGCAGATCTTTTTCACGTCAGCTTCCATGCCAGGCCCACGCTGCAGCAGCGCGTGTTGTCGGCCATGCGGGCAACTGTGGACGAGGCTGCGCTCTGGCTGTCGCAGCGCAACCAGGAAGGCCGGTTTCACTGAGGGGCGTGAATCCATGCGGAACCTGTTTTACATGCTGATGCGCAACTCCGTGGTCCTTGCCCTTGCGGTGCTGGCCGCAGTGCTGAATGGCTGTGCATTGCCGCTGGCCAGTGAGTCAGAACTCGAAACGGAGTCCGACAGGGAATTTGCGAAGATGCGCGCCCAGCTGGTCGTCTCGAACGACGTGCAGGCCCGCGCGTACATCAACTGCATTTCCACCGCGATCCTCAGTGAGTTGGAGCGGCCCTACTCGGACAAGGAGTGGGATGTCGAGGTTTTCGAATCGGAAGACATCAATGCCTTTGCGATGCCGGGCGGGCACATCGGTGTGTATACCGGGATCCTGAAAGTTGCAGAAAACCAGGATCAGCTGGCGACCGTGATCGGCCACGAGGTCGCGCACGTGACCCGGCAGCATGCGCTGAACCGCGTGAATCGCGAGATGACCACGCAGGCCGGGGTGATCGCCGGCTCGGCCGTGCTCGGTGGCGGTCAGGCGACCGGCCAGTTGCTGTCGATGGGCGCCAAGCTCGGCCTGAGCCTGCCGTATGGCCGTGCGCAGGAGAGCGATGCCGACGTGGTCGGGCTGAAGTACATGGCGGCCGCTGGCTTCAATCCGCAGCAGAGCATCCAGCTGTGGAAGAACATGGCGAAAAAATCAAAGCTCGGTCCGGCGCCGTTTCTCTCGACCCATCCTTCGGGTGACACGCGTATCCAGGAACTCATCGAGCAGCTGCCATCGGCCCTCAAGCTCTACAACGAGGCGCAGGCAGGCGGCAAGAAACCGGTATGTCAGCAGTGAAGGTGTTTTTGTCCCGGATGCTGCTGGCCGGTCTGCTGGTCAGCGCCGGTGGCTGCGCGCTGTTCGAGACGCCGGAGTGGGCCCGAAGGAAACCTGCACCAGTCGTGCTGCCGCCCACCGAGCAGCCACCGATAGTCAGCAGCCGCTTCGAACTGGATGAAAACAGTGATGTGGTCGGCGAGTTGCAGGTCGTCGTGGCGCGCCACGAAGATACTTTCGCGGACATCGCGCGCGCCTACGACCTGGGTTTCGACGAGCTCGAGCAGGCAAACCCTGGCGTGGATGCCTGGCTGCCGGGGGCCGGCACGCGGATCGTTCTGCCCACCCGGTTCGTGCTGCCCGATGTGCCGCGCGAGGGCATCGTGCTCAACGTTGGCGCGAAGCGGTTGTTTTACTTTCCCAAACCGGTCGCAGGCGAGCCACGTGTAGTCATCACGCATCCGGTCGGCATCGGACGGGAAGGCTGGCAGACCCCGCTCGGCACGACGAAGGTGGTGGCGAAGAACAAGGATCCGGTCTGGACCGTGCCGGCTTCGATACGCC
>JAUPLK010000050.1 GCA_030836925.1 Pseudomonadota bacterium | reverse complement strand
TGGTCAGGTTCACCGAGATCGTCTCGCCGACGTTCGCGCCGACCTGGAAGGCGGCGGTGCCGAAGCTGCCGTCAAGAACCTTCTGGCCGTTGAACGAGGTCTGCGAGGAGATGCGGTTGATTTCCGCGATACGCTGCTGCACTTCCTGGTCGAGTGCGGCGCGGTCGGAAGCGGAGTTGGTCGCGTTGGCGGACTGCACGGCGAGCTCACGGATGCGCTGCAGGTTGTTGGTGAGTTCGTCGAGTGCCGACTCGGCGGTCTGTGCCAGGGAGATACCGTCGTTGGCGTTGCGCGCAGCCTGGTTGAGACCACGGATCTGCGTGGTGAACCGGTTGGCGATCGCGAGGCCGGCGGCGTCGTCCTTGGCGCTGTTGATGCGCAGACCGGAGGACAGGCGCTGCAGGGCGGTGGCGAGAGTATCCTGGGAGCGGGTCAGGTTGCGCTGGGCATTCAGCGACAACACGTTGGTATTTACTACACTGGGCATTTTCGTCTCCTGGGTGGTTACCTGAATTTCGCCGCTTTCCCAGGGGGCCGGTGCGTTTCCGGGTTGGCCCTGCGAAGCTGTGCAGCAGGGTTATCGGCGTGGCGGGAGGAGACTTGAACGGCGCCTGTGTGACCGGCGTCGCAGTTTCTGTAGGAGCGCCATCTGTAGGAGCGCCATCTGTGGGAGCGGCTTCAGCCGCGATCATGGCTTGGAATCGCGGCTGAAGCCGCTCCTACAGCTTTCGGTTGGCGGGTGAGTGGCTACAGGATGTCGAACAGCGACAGCGAGCGGGTGCGCGTGTAGGCCTTCTGGGCCGCTTCCAGGCTGTTGAGCTGCTGCTCGAGGCGCGAGATCGCGCTGGCATAGTCCAGATCCCGGATCACTGAGATCGACTGTGAGAGATCGAGGCTCATGTCGGCATTGCTGCTCTGCTGCCGCTCTATCGTGGCCAGGCGCGCGCCGACCTGGCTTTGAATATTCCCGAAGTGCTGCAGCGACTGGTCGATATTCGTCAGATTGCTGTTGAGCCGGTTCTGGAATGCTGCCCGGCCTGCCGGTGAACCGGTGTCCACGTCCAGCGTGGTGAGAAAGTCCTGCACGGTCTTGAAGACGCTCTGGAAGCCGCTCTGTGCGACGACAAACTGGTCGCCCGCCACCGGTGTGCCTTCGAAGCCGATGCTCACGCCGGCAAAAGCGATGCTTTGTCCGCTGCTGTAGCTGCCGGAGCCAACGAGGCTGCCGCTGCTGTTGCGCACCTCCCAGCTGTCCGCTGCCGTGAAGCTCAGCGAGTAGGTGTCGGCGACCCAGGCAGAGGCATTGCTTACCGATGCCGAGGTCCAGTAGGCGTTGCCCTGATTCGAAGAATTGTCGGTCACCGTGTAGGTGCCATTGCCGGCTGGAACCTGCATGAACACGGCAGAGCCGGGATCGCCCTCCTGTACGGTGCGGGTATCGCCGATGCGCTGTGAGCGGATGCCGCTGTCGCCGTTGTATTGCACGGGTGTACCGGGTGCGAATGGCCGTGACTGAACCTGGTTGCCGGCAAACAGATAGTTGCCCTGACCGTCCTGGGCGTTGGCCGTGTCGAGGAGGCCGGTCAGGAGCTCGCGGACCTCTGCGACCATCGCGGAACGGCTGTCGCGCGTCTGCGTGGCGTTGGCTGCCTGGATGGCAAGTTCGCGCACGCGGTTCAACGCATCGCTTCCCTGCGACAAGGCCACTTCCTCGAGGCTCAGGCGGCGGTTGGCCGTATCCGCGTTCGACTTGAAGTTGGTCAGACGGTCGAGACCCTGCTGCAGCAGCAGTGCCTGCGCGGCCCCGGCGGGATCGTCGGCTGCCGTGCTGACGCGTTTGCCTGTGCTGGTCTGCTGCTGGATGGCGGCGAGTTCAGCCTGCTTGCGCTGGATCGAGGCCAGCCACTGCATCTGATAGACGTTGGAAGCGACGCGCATGACTACTGTTGCTCCGTTCAGCGACCGACGATCTGCAGCAGGTTCTGGAACAGGCCATCGGCGATGCTCACGACCTTGCTCGCTGCCATGTAGGCATCCTGGTAGCGCAGCATGTTGGCCGCTTCCTCGTCCAGATTGACGCCCGAGAGATTCTCCAGATCGATTTCGCTCTGCTCGCGCAGGGATTGCTGGATGAGAATGTCGTTGCTGGCGCGGTTGGCGGTGGAACCCACCGTGGCGACGATATCTGCGCCCAGGTCGATGACCGACTGCGTGCCGTTGGCAAAGAATCCGCGCTGGGAGACCGATGCCAGCGCCAGTGCATTGCTGTTGTCGCCGCTGCCGCCAGGTGTCGGTTCAACCAGGAACTCGTCGCCGGCAGCCGGTGCGCCGTTAACCTGCGCGGTCCAGCCGGCAAAACTGATGTCGGCGCCGCTGGTGTAGGCCAATGGGCCGACCAGGTCGGCACCGCCGCCGGTAAACACCACGTAGCTGGTTGGTGTCACAAAGCGGATCGTCGCCGGCGTCCGCAATTTGGGGTCGGTGACATCCGCGACCACGGGTGGGGCAACGGTGGCTTGCGACGCGTTGCCGGCAGCGATCCGGGCGGTGACCGGAGCTGCAGCAGCGATGGCTGCCGGCTCGGTCAGCATGACGCGGAAGTCGTCGGCCGCATTCGCGACCGGACGCACCATGAACCGGTCGCCGGCAGCGGCAGTGCCGCTGATGCTGAACGACAGGCCGGCAAACAGCAGCGGGTCCGCGCCTGTGCCGCTGCCGGTGGCCGTGACCGGCGAATGGGTGGTGTTGTCGATCACCGACCATGCTGAACCATTGAAACGCAGCTCGTAATCGCGTCCAGCCAGCGCGCTGACGTCGGTGATGGCAGCGCTCGCTGTCGCAGTGCCGGTATTGCCGGTTGATCCGGATACAACCGGACTGCCGATGAAGAAGAAATCACCGCCCATGTTGCCGGCCAGGTCCACGCCGGCATGGTGCTGGGCGTTGAAGGTGTCGCCGAGCCCGATGGCCAGCAGGCCGAGGTCGCGGCGCGAACTGTCGAGAACATCGTTGCGGAACGAGAGCAGCCCGCCTACCGTGCCGCCGCTGACTTTGCCGGAAATATCCTGGAGCGGGCCGCCGTTGGTGCTGATCGCCAGCTGCATGCGTGAACTGTCGTACTGGTCCTGCATGACAGCGAGCCGGGCGGTGTCCGTGCCCAGCACCAGCGACTGGCCGCTGCCGACCAGGACGTTCACGCTGCCGTCGTTCTGGCGGATCGTCGTGATGTTGATCTGTGCGCCGAGCTGTTTCAGTGCCAGGTCGCGGCGGTCAAGCAGGTCTGATGCCGCCGAACTGCCGGCAGCCGTGATCTGGCCGTTGAGGTCCGCGATCTGGCCTGCCAGCGTGTTGATGGTGCCGGCGGCCAGTCCGAGCCTGCTGTTGATCTCGTTGTTGATGCCGCCGAGCTGGCTGTCGATCTGCTGCAGCCGTTCGGCGAGATTCTCGCCTTCGAGCAGCAACTGGTTGCGCTGTGCGGCCGAGGTCGGGTCACGGCCCACCGCTTCGACCTGGTTGAAGAAGCGCTGCACGGCCGTATTGACGCCGGTATCCGGATTGCCAAGCACCGTATTGATGCGGGCCGCAAAATCATTGAAGGCATCCGCCCGCTGTTCGAGCGAGGTGGCGGTACGCAGGTTGTCAGTCAGGAACTGATCGTAGATCCGCGAGATGCTGCCGACAGAAACGCCCGAACCTATGGTGAACCCGCCAATGGGTGAGCTCGGGTTCTCCGTGAAATCTACGCGCTGGCGAACGAAGCCCTCGGTATTTGCATTGGCGATGTTGTTGCTCGTGGTCTGCAGCGCGCGCTGTGCCGCAAGCAGTGCCGAGAGTCCGTTGCTGATCGTTCCACTCATGTCATGTCACCTGGCCGGGGCGCGAATATCCACCGCGGCTTCATGGATAGTTCGGCAGCTCGCTGCCGGGCTTTAGGCTGGTGTCGACTGCAGCAAGGATCGGACTGGCGATGATGCTGCGGATCTTTTCTGCATAACGCGGGTCGGTGGCATAGCCGGAATTCTGCAACTGGTCGGCGTAAGCGCCAGCATCTGCGCCGTTGCGCAGGGCTTCGCCATAGCGCGGGTTGTCGCGCAGAAAGCGGACATAATCTTCAAAGCCCGCGGCCAGATCCGGATAGGCACGGAAATTCGCGCGCTGGGGTTTTGGTAAACCGCCTTCGTATTCGAGTGTCGCGACACTCACGCGTTCGCCGTTCCAGCGCGAGTCGGCCTTGATGCCGAACAGGTTGTTGCCGCTGATGCCGGCGTCATCGCGGATCAACCGGCTGCCCCAGCCGGTTTCCAGCGCGGCCTGCGCGACGATCGCACGTGGCTCCACGCCGAGATTGTGGCCGGCCCTCACTGCCATTGGCCAGATCTCGCGTACGAAGTCCTCGCGGCTGGCGGGCCGGAAGTCGGCCCGCTCTGCGCTGCCAGTCATGGCAAGAGCAGAGAGGTCTGGCTGCGGCGCGTCCGGCACTGGTACGTCACTGAAGGCGGGTGACTGGATCTCACCCCAGGCCGGTACTGCAGCGCTGCGCATGGCGGGAAGACGGCTGAGCAGCGCCGGAATCGATGTAGCCATCGAAGCGGACGCATTGCCACTGGGCTGCCCGGCTGTGATGCCGAGCTGGCGGGACATCATCTCGGCAACGCCGAGGCCCCTGCCGCGCGTCATCTCCATCGCGATCTGCTGGTCGAACATCTCCTGATAGGTCGTGTCCTGCGACTCACCGAGCACGGCGTTGGCGTCACGCATGCTCTTCAGCATCATCTGGACAAACAGCGCTTCAAACTGCCGCGCCGCTTCGCGGGTGGTTTCCTGCGACGGTACGGCGGCGTCGTGGCGCAGTTGCGCCAGCCCCTGGAAGTCGTTGACGCTGCTGATATTGGCAGTCATGTCAGATGACGATCAGCTCGGCATGCAGCGCGCCGGCAGAGTGCAGTGCTTCGAGTATCGCGACCAGGTCGCCGGGCGCCGCACCGACCTCGTTGACGGCCTGGACGATGTCGTTGAGTTCAACACCGGGCTTGAACAGGAACATGCGGTTATCGGCCTGGTCGACGCTGATGTTCGAGCTCCGCGTGACCACGGTGTCGCCGTTTTCTGCAAACGGCTGCGGCTGGCTTACGTCGAAGTCCTCGGTGATGGATACCATCAGTGATCCATGCGAGACCGCGGCCGGCGAAACCCTGACGCTGGCATTGATGACCACGGTGCCGGTTCGCGAATTGACGATCACCCGCGCCGCCGCATCGGCTGGCGTGACCTCGAGGTTCTCGATCGTCGAGATCAGACCGATGCGTGCCGCCTGGGTTTCCGGTGCCCGCACGCTAACCGACATCGGATCGTGTGCGATTGCGACGCCGGTGCCGAGCAGTGCGTTGATGCTGTCCGCCAGCCGTATCGAAGTCGTGAAATCAGGCCGGTGCAGGTTCAGCGTCAGCATTTCGGCGTCACCGAGTATCGTTGGTACTTCACGCTCGACAGTGGCCCCGTTCGGCACGCGACCGACACTGGGTATGTTGATCGAAACCTTCGAGCCGTCTTCACCCGAGAGACCCAGTCCACCGACGGCCAGGTTGCCCTGTGCGATGGCGTAGACCTGGCCGTCCAGTCCCTTGAGTGGTGTGAGCAGCAGCGTGCCACCGCGCAGGCTCTTGGCATTGGCGATCGATGAGGCCGTGACATCGATCGTCTGGCCGGTCTTGGCAAACGCTGGCAGATTGGCGTGCACGACCACGGCGGCGATATTTTTCAGCTGCAGATTGGTGCCGGGTGGAATCGTCACACCCAGTCTTTCCAGCATGCTGATCAGGCCCTGCGTGGTGAAGGGTGCCTGGGTGGTCTGGTCGCCGGTGCCGTCGAGGCCCACCACCAGTCCGTAGCCCACCAGCTGGTTTTCACGGACCCCGCCGACCGTGGCGAGATCCTTGATCCGTTCTGCCTGGGCCGGTCCCTGCAGCATCAGCATGAGGGCGGCGCCGAGCAGCAGGAAGAGCGTATGGCGGCGGATCTGTTCGTGTTGCCTGTTCATGTGGGTGTTACCTGATCGCCGCTCAAAGCGGCCACAGCTTGATGAAGAACCGGGTAAGCAGGCCCGGGCGGTTGGCGTCGGCAAGCGTGCCCTGGCCGCTGTAGGTGATGCGGGCATCGGCAACCTTGTAGGAGTCCACCGAATTGTCCGAGGCGATGTCGACCGGGCGGACGATGCCGCTGATCTGCACGAACTCCTCGCCCTGGTTGAGGGTCAGCCACTTCTCGCCGCGAACCAGCAGGTTGCCGTTCGAATGGACCTCGGCGACCGTCACCGTGATGTTGCCGCTGAGGCTGTTGCTCTGGCTGCTGCTGCCCTTGCCCGAGAAGTCCTGCTCGGTTTCCCACTCGTTGTTCAGGAGATCCTTGCCGTTGCGCGTGATTCCCTTGCCGCCGATGATCGGCACACCGGTATCGACGGTGCTCTCCTTGCTGGCATCGGAGCTGGCGCTCTTCGATGCCTGGGTTTTCTCCGCGAGACGGATGGTCAGCGTGTCGCCGACGCGACGTGCCTTGACGTCTTCGAACAGGGACAGCCCGCGTGCCGGCTGGTAGATGGCACCGCTGGTCGCCGCTGGCAGCACCGGTTGCGGGGGCATCGTTGGCCGGTAATCCGCGTGTGCCGGGCTGCCGATCGTGGTGCAGGCACCCAGACCCGAAAGCATGACCGCGAGGCCTGCTGCAATGATTGATCGACAGATGTTCATGATGCGACCTTGCAGGATTACAGGTTGTTGTTCAGGTACTGGAGCATCTGGTCGCTGGTCGAAACCGCCTTGGAGTTCATCTCGTAGGCGCGTTGCGTCTCGATCATGCTGACCAGTTCTTCAACCACATTGACGTTCGAGGTCTCGAGCGAGCCCTGAATGAGCGTGCCCACACCCTGCTGACCGGGGTCGGATACCTGCGGCGAGCCGCTGGCTGCGGTTTCGAGGTACAGGTTCTGGCCCTTCGCCTGCAGGCCGGCCGGGTTGATGAAGTCGGCGAGCTGCAGGGTGCCGAGGCTGGTGGGCTGCGTCTGGCCAGGCAGCGTCGCCTGGAGAACGCCGTCCAGACCGATCGTCAGCGACTGGGCATCGCTCGGAATGGTTATGGAGGGCTGGATTTCAAAGCCGCTGGCAGTCACCAGCCGGCCTTCGGAATCCACCTTGAACGAGCCGTCGCGGGTGTAGGCGAGACTGCCGTCAGGTTGCAGTACCTGGAGAAAGCCGCGGCCCTGGATCATCACGTCCAGCGTATTGCCCGTGGTCAGGGCTGAGCCCTGCGAAAAGTTCTTTTCGGTGCCAACCACACGCACGCCGGTACCGAGGTTGAACCCGGTCGGGTTTTCCGTGTTCTGGGTCGTTGCGCCGCCAACCTGGGAAATGTTCTGGTAAAGAAGGTCCTCGAAAATCGCCCGGCCGCGCTTGAAGCCGTTCGTGTTCACGTTGGCCAGATTGTTCGCAACGACTGTCATGCGCGTCTGCTGCGCATCCAGTCCGGTCTTGGCAACCCAGAGTGATTCCATGTCCGTTACTCCAAATAACTACTGTTTGTACTAGCCGTTGAGCCGGATCAGCCGCGCACTCGCGGCGTCGGTTTCTTCCGCGGTATTCATCGCCCGGATCGTCATCTCGTAGTGCCGTGACATTTCGATCATGTCGGCGAGCGCGCCAGCCGGATTCACGTTGCTCTGCTCAAGCTGGCCGCTGGCAATGCGTACCGTTGGATCGGGAGTCGCCTGGCTGCCGTCACGCAGACTGAACAGCGCGTCGCCGCTGCGCATCAGCGTGTCGGCTGGCGGGTTGACCAGCCGCAACCGGTCCACCTGGGCCAGGGATTCAGCGGTCTGGCCCTGTGGAATGATGGAAATCTGTCCGTCCTCGCCCAGAAAGATCTGCTCATACGGCGGCAGGCTGATCGGACCACCGTTGCCGAGTACCAGCCGGCCGTTGGCGTTTTCCAGCAAGCCGTTCGGGTTGATGCGCAGATTGCCGGCCCGGGTGTAGGCCTCCTCGCCATCGGGTCCCTGCACGGCCAGCCAGCCCTGACCCTGGATCGCAATATCGAGATCGCGCCCGGTGGCGAGACTTGCGCCCTGGACGGTGCTCCAGACTTCCGGCTGCGCCACCGTATTCACTCGCGAGGGCAGTCCCTGGCCCGGAATCGGCGCGCTGTCCAGGGCGCTGCGTATGGCGCGAAACCCGTTGGTCGAGATGTTTGCGATGTTGTGACTGGTGACGGTCTGGGCCTGCTGTGCGCTGCGGGCCGCCGACATCGCCACGTAGATCATTCTGTCCATTGGCTATCTGCTTAACGGATGTTGATGATGGTCTGCGTTACCGAATC
>JAUPLK010000266.1 GCA_030836925.1 Pseudomonadota bacterium | reverse complement strand
CACCCGGCTGCCGCCCGGCAGGTGCCGCGTGTCGGTGATGCTTTCCGCGTCGACCTCGAAGCCATCGCCACGCTGCGTCCCGATCTGATCCTCGGCTGGCCGAGCGGCAACTCGCAGGCCCTGCTCGACCGCCTGCGCCGGCTGGGCTATCGGGTGATCGATCTGGAGCCGCGCACGCTGGAGGACATCGGCCAGCACATTCGCCTGATTGGCGCGGCGGCAGGCAGCGAAGCGGCTGCCGGTCGTGCCGCCGGGGCCTGGGACCGCGGACTGTCCGGGCTGCGTGAGCGCTACAGTGGCCTCAGGCCTGTCAGCGTGTTTTACCAGATCGCGCCGCAGCCGCTGGTCACCGCGACCGGCAGTCACTTCATCGGTGAGGCGATCCGGCTGTGCGGCGGGATCAATGTCTTCGAGTCGGTGCCGGGGCTCACGCCGGTCGTCAGCCAGGAGGCGGTGATTGCGGCAGCGCCCGAAGTGATCATCGCCGCCGACTACGAGCCGGGTCCGGCCAGTGCGCTAACCCGTGCGGCCGATGTGTCACCGTTGCAGATGTGGCGATCCTGGCCGACGCTGCCGGCCACCGGCAACGGCGGGCTGTTCGTGCTCGATCCCGACCTGCTCAACGTGCCCGGCCCGCGGATGCTGCGCGGAATTGAACAGCTCTGTGCCAGCATCGATGCGGTGCGCGGAAACCAGGGAGCAGGGCCATCGTCGCCGGCACCACAACCCTGAGTCTTTGCGCCTTCGCGTCCGGCAGCAGCGTGCGCGGCTTGAGCGTCAGCGTCCGGCGCGATGCGGGCGGCACGCTGCATCTCCACTATCGCCTGGAGGCTGAGGTGGAGCACCTGCGTTTACCAGCGCCGCTTGCCGGCGCCGGGCGCGCTGATGAACTGTGGCGTCACACCTGCCTTGAAGTCTTCGTCGCCGGAAGAGGGTCGCGCGAATATCGCGAGTTCAATTTCTCGCCCTCCGGCGAGTGGGCGGCCTATGCCTTCACGGCGTATCGTGCCGGCATGACCGTCCTTGAGTTGCCGTGCGGGCCGACGCTGTGCTGGCAGCGCACGGCTGCGCAGCTGGAACTGAGCGCGACACTGCCTGCGGAGGCATTGCCTGCCGATGCAGCCGGTCTCCGCCTGGCGCTGTCTGCCGTGATTGAGGAGCAATCCGGCACAATCAGCCACTGGGCACTCAAGCACGTGGCGAGGCAAGCGGATTTTCATCATCCTGAATCCTTCGCGCTGGAAATCTGAAGCAGGCACGACATGAAATGTGGCATTGACCGTTTGCTGGGCGAAGTCCCGCTGCAGAAGGAGCTGCGCGGCCGGCGGCTCGGCCTGCTGGCGCATCCGGCCTCCGTGACGGCCGGGCTGACGCACAGCCTGGATGCATTGATGGCCGTCGATGGCCTGTGGGTGACGAGCGCCTTCGGCCCCCAGCACGGACTGCGCGGCGACAAGCAGGACAACATGATCGAGTCGCCGGACTTCGTCGATCCTGTGCACGGCATTCCGGTGTTCAGCCTGTATGGTGAGGTGCGCCGGCCCACTGCGGCGATGCTGGAGCGCTTCGATGTGCTGCTGGTCGATCTGCAGGATCTCGGTTGCCGCATCTATACCTTCCTGACCACGCTGCGCTATGTGCTGGAAGATTGCGCACGGGAGGGCAAGGCCGTCTGGGTACTCGACCGGCCGAATCCGGCCGGCCGCCCGGTCGAGGGGCTGACGCTGCGCCAGGGTTGGGAGAGCTTTGTCGGTGCCGGCCCGCTGCCGATGCGGCATGGCATGACGCTCGGTGAGCTGGGGCAGTGGTTTGTGCGCGCGCTGCGCCTTGATCTCGACTACCGCGTGGTCGCCATGCAGGGCTGGGATCCGCATGCCGCTCCCGGATATGGCTGGCCGGTCGGTGAGCGCAGCTGGATCAATCCCAGTCCCAATGCGCCCAACCTGTCCATGGCCCGCTGCTATGCCGGTACGGTCCTGCTCGAAGGCACGACGCTCTCCGAAGGGCGAGGCACGACCCGGCCGCTGGAGCTGTTCGGTGCGCCGGGTCTCGATGCCGATGCGCTGCTGAAAAAAATGCAGCAGCTCGCTCCGGACTGGCTGCAGGGCTGCCGGTTGCGCAGCTGCTGCTTCGAGCCCACCTTCCAGAAACATGCGGGCCAGCTCTGCAGCGGTATCCAGATCCATGTCGACGATCCCGCCTACGACCACGCGCAGTTCCGCCCGTGGCGTGTGCAGGCGCTGGCCTTCAAGGCGCTGCGCAGCCTGCGCCCCGACTATCCGCTGTGGCGGGACTTCCCCTACGAGTACGAACGCGAGCGGCTGGCGATCGACCTGATCAATGGCGGCGAGCTGCTGCGCGAGTGGGTGGATGATCCGCAGGCCGATACCGGTGACCTGGATGTGCTTGCCCGGCGGGATGAAGCGGGCTGGACGGAAGCCCGCCGCGAGTTCCTGCTGTACTGATCAGGCCTGCCCGCGCAGCTGCTCGACGATGGCCGGGTTCTCCAGCGTGGAGATGTCCTGCGTTATTTCCTCGTCCCGCGCGATGGCGCGCAGCAGCCGTCGCATGATCTTGCCGGAGCGGGTCTTGGGCAGGTTGTCGGCAAAGCGGATGTCGTCGGGTTTGGCGATGGCGCCGAGCTCCCGGCCGACAAACTCGCGCAGTTCGGCGCTGAGCTTTTCGGCCTCTGCACCCGTTGGCCGCGCTCCGCGGCACACCACATAGGCGAAGATCGATTCGCCCTTGATCTCGTGCGCCCGGCTCACCACGGCCGTTTCGGCAACGCGCGGGTGGGCGACGAACGCCGACTCGACTTCCATGGTGCCGAGCCGGTGTCCGGAGATCTTGAGCACGTCATCGGCGCGGCCCATGCACCAGAAGTAGCCATCGGCGTCCTGATGGGCGGTATCGCC
This sequence comes from Pseudomonadota bacterium, assembly GCA_030836925.1. Lineage (GTDB taxonomy): Bacteria > Pseudomonadota > Gammaproteobacteria > Steroidobacterales > SHZI01. Next base: position 380 of record JAUPLK010000266.1, on the reverse strand, counting down.
CGCCACGTAGTAGCGGTTGCCGAAGCGCGCCCAGTAGGTGGAGAGATAGCGCGCGTTGTCGCCCCAGATGGTACGCAGCATGCCGGGCCAGGGTTTGCGGATCACCAGCCAGCCACCCTGATCCGGGTTGCTGACCACATTGCCCTCGTCATCGACGATCGCCATGTCGATGCCCGGCACCGGTCGCGTGCAGGAGCCCGGCTTGGTTGCCGTAACGCCGGGTATCGGGCTGGCCATGATGGCGCCGGTCTCGGTCTGCCACCAGGTATCCACGATCGGACAGCGCTGCTTGCCGATCACGGTGTGATACCAGACCCAGGCCTCAGGATTGATGGGTTCGCCGACGCTGCCGAGCAGACGCAGCTTGGAGAGGTCGTACT
>JAUPLK010000265.1 GCA_030836925.1 Pseudomonadota bacterium | reverse complement strand
TCCGGACAGTGCGACCCGCCGCATGCATCCTGACCAAGACCGACGAGGCCACGTCGCTCGGGGGTGCGCTGTCGGTACTGATCCGCAGCAAGCTCGCCCTGGCCTACGTCGCCAACGGCCAGCGTGTACCCGAAGACCTGCACCTGATGCGCAACCGCCAGTCGTGGCTGGCCAAGATGGCAGTGGAGCTGATGCGACGCGAGAACCGGGTGATCAATACCGATGAGATGGCCAACAGATTCACGGAGGTTGCAACCCATGCTTACGCCTGAACACCGGGATATCGCCGGACAGGCCGCCGGCCTCCGTCGCATGCGCAGCACCAAGCCGGTCAAGGTCATCACCGTCACCGGTGGCAAGGGTGGCGTTGGCAAGACCAATATTTCGGCCAATCTGGCCATCGCCATGTCGATGCTCGGCCGCCGGGTGATGCTGCTCGATGCGGATCTCGGTCTGGCCAACATCGACGTGCTGCTCGGCCTGCAGCCGAGCCACTCGCTGGCGGATGTGGTCAGCGGCTCGCGGCGGCTTGAGGAAGTCATCGTCACCGGTCCGGCCGGCATCCGCGTGATCCCGGGCGCTTCCGGTCTGTCCGACATGGCCAACCTCACGCCGGCACAGCATGCGGGCATCATCCATGCCTTCAGCGAACTCACCGAAGACCTCGACGCACTGATCGTCGATACGGCAGCCGGTCTCTCCGAGGGCGTGCTGCGCTTTTGCGAAGCGGGCAACGAAGTGCTGGTGGTGGTCTGCGACGAGCCGACCTCGATCACCGATGCCTATGCGCTGATCAAGATTCTGAGCACCGAGCGCGGCGTGTCGCGCTTCCGGATCATCACCAACATGACGCATCAGGGCGGTGACGGCCGCCACCTGTTCGAAAAGCTGCTGCGTGTCACAGAACGCTTCCTGCAGGTCACACTCGACCACGCCGGCAGCATTCCGTACGACGACCGCGTCTGGCGCGCCGTGCAACTGCAGACGCCTTTTGTGACGTCGTTCCCCACCAGCCTGGCGGCATCCGCACTCAAGAAACTGGCCCTGCGTGCCGATAGCTGGGAGGAGCCCCGCGCGGCACGCGGCAATATCGAGTTTTTTGTGGAGCGCCTGATCCGGTCACAGCAAGGCCGGGAGATCGCGCAGGCATGACCCCCGCAAACCGCTATGCAACGGCCGCCGGGCACTCGCCCGACGCGCTCGTGCAGGAGCACGCCCCGTTGGTGAAACGCATTGCGAATCACCTGCGCGGCCGCCTGCCGCATGGCATAGACCTGGATGACCTGATCCAGGTCGGACTGATCGCGCTGCTCGATGCCGCGCGTCAGTACTCACCGGCCAAGGGGGCGAGTTTCGAGACCTACGCAAGCATCCGGGTACGCGGTGCGATGCTGGATGAAGTGCGCAGTTCGGACTGGACACCGCGCTCTGTTTATCGACGCCAACGGGAACTGACGGCAGCCATCCAGAAAGTGGAAAACAGGACAGGAAACCCGGCAGAGCCGCGCGAGATCGCCGCCGAACTCGGCATTTCGCTCGACGACTATTTCCAGATGGTGAGCGCCGCAACCACGCATCGGCTGTTCAGCCTCGACCAGGACGGGGACAGCAGCGGCAGCGACACGCATCTGCAACAGATTCCCGATCCGGATGCCGAGCCGAGTTCCGAGCTCGAGTCCGACGAATTCAGGGCCGCACTCGGCGAGGCGATCCGCTCGCTGCCGGAACGCGAAGCGCTGGTCATGTCGCTGTACTACGAGGAGGAGCTGAACCTGAAGGAAATCGGCGAAGTACTCGGCGTCACTGAATCACGTGTGTGCCAGATTCATGGCCAGGCGCTCAGCCGGGTAAAAGCACGCGTCCACGCCGATGTCGGCTGCCTGGCGACAGGTCCATGACCGGAACAACCCATATGAACGGCCAGAAACAGCGGGAGCATAGATGGACGCATTGACCATCGGGGGCATCGCTTTGGCCTTCGTCTCCATCGTGATTGGCAGCATCCTCAAGGGAGCCGGCGTCGGCTCGCTGCTCAACCCGGCCGCATTCGTCATCGTGGTCTGCGGCACCTTTGCCTCGATCCTGATCCAGACGCCCAAGGCCACTTTCATGCGGGCCTGGAAAATCGCACCGTGGATCTTCAAGCCACCAATCGATGACCACGAACAACTGATTGCCAAGATGGTCGAGTGGAGCGAGATCGCCAGAAAACAGGGTCTGCTCGGCCTCGAGCCTGCACTGGAATCAGAACAGGATCCATTTGCGCAAAAGGCGCTGCAGATGCTGGTCGACGGCACGGAACCGGACAAGATCCGCGAAGCCCTGGAAATGGACATCGAGGTGAAGTCCAAGGCCAATACCGCGAGCGCCAAGGTGTTCGAGGGCATGGGCATCTACGCGCCGACGCTGGGCATCATCGGCGCCGTACTCGGCTTGATCGCCGTGATGAAAAACCTCGCCGATCCGAGCAAGCTCGGCAGCGGCATAGCCGCAGCCTTTACCGCAACCATTTACGGCATTGGCCTCGCCAACCTGTTTTTTCTGCCCATCGCCAACAAGCTCAAGGACGTCATCGGCAAGCAGAACCACACCAAGGAAATGATCATCGAAGGAATCATCGCCATCGCCGAAGGCGAGAACCCGCGCAACCTGGAAACGAAGCTCAAGGGGTTTGCCGGCTGAGGCCGGTACTGCGCAGCCATGGCCAGAAAACACGAGCACGAGGATCACGTCAACCACGAAGCCTGGGCCATACCCTACGGCGACCTCGTGACCCTGCTGCTGGCGTTCTTCGTCGTGATGTATGCAACCTCGTCGATAAACGAGGGCAAGTACAAGGTGCTCTCCGACTCGCTGAACGCGGCATTCCGCGGCGCGCCGCGTACGATGGAACCGATCGCCATCGGCGACAAGCCGGCCAAAACCAAGGGTGACGACACAGTCGCGGGCATCAAGCCAGGTCAGGTGATGAAACTGGATGCCGAGACGGCAGCAGAGCAGAAAGAGCAGGAATCACCGGCCGGGGATGCAGCCTTGCAGGGCCATTTGCAGAAGATGAGCGACGACCTGGAAACCGCGATGCAGGACCTCATCGATCAGGAAATGATCAGGATTGAGCGCACGCCATCATGGGTCGAGGTGGAGATCAAGGCCGACATCCTGTTTCCGAGCGGCAGTGCCGAGATAGAAGCGTCGGCCATGACCGTGCTCGACCGGATCGCGGTCATCCTTGCCGAGCGCCCCTATCCGATCCGTATCGAGGGGCACACGGATACCCGACCAATCAAGACCAGCCAGTTCCCG
>JAUPLK010000264.1 GCA_030836925.1 Pseudomonadota bacterium | reverse complement strand
ATCATTGCCTGCCGGAATGAGGAGCGGCGGCTGCGTCACAAGCTGGAAAATGCGCTGCAGCTGGACTACACCGATCTGGAAATACTGGTCTGTTCGGACGCCTCGGATGACGGTTCCGATGCCATTGTCGCCGGGTATGCCGCACGTGGCGTCAGGCTGGTCCGTTCCGGCGAACGTCGCGGCAAGGAGTTTGCCCAGGGACTCGCCATCGCCGCTGCAACGGGTGACGTGCTGGTGTTCTCTGATGCCGGTACGGATCTGCCGGCCGGGAGTATCCGCTGCCTGGTTGAGGATCTGTCGGATCCGGCCATTGGCGCGGTCTCCAGTGAGGACGTCTTCATCAGCGCCGATGGCAGTGTGGTGGGCGAGGGCGCCTATGTGAAATACGAAATGTGGCTGCGCCGGCTCGAATCCGAACGCGCCGGACTGGTCGGGCTGAGTGGCTCTTTTTTTGCCATCCGGCGTTCGATCCTGAACGGCTGGGATCCGGGTATTCCGAGTGATTTTGCCTGTGCACTGCAGGCGGTTCGTGCCGGTACGCGTGCCATCTCCGACCCGCGGGTGGTGGGTATCTACAGGGATATCAAGGACCCCGAAAAGGAGTATGCGCGGAAGATTCGCACCGCAGTCCGCGGCATGACGGCGATCGCCCGCATGCGTGCGGTGCTGAATCCGGCCCGCTATGGCTGGTTCTCGTTCCAGGTCTGGGGGCACAAGATCATGCGCTGGATGGTGCCCTGGTGCATGCTTCTGCTGCTGTGGAGTTCAGCAGTGCTCGCGCCACAACATGCTTTCCATGCGGCTGCACTGGGCGTGCAGCTGGCTGGCTATGCGCTGGTCACCGTCGCCCATTTTGTTCCGGCCTTGCGGCGTATCATGCCGATACGCCTCGCCTGCTTTTTCGTGCAGGTCAATCTGGCGCTTGCCGAGGCCGGTATTGCCTTCCTGCGCGGGCGACGCATCACGACCTGGGAACCCTCGGCCCGGTGACGGCAGGCATGCTGATGGTTGACTGTGCGGTGCTGGCTCCTGATGACTGGGACGAGTACGTGCTCGGTCATGCCGATGCCACTGTCTATCACCTGGCGGCTGCAGTGGGCATCGGCCGGGCTGTATTCGGCCTGCGTTGTCACTTCCTCACGGCGCGTGATGCCGGTGGGCGGCTGTGCGGCGTTTTGCCGCTGGTCGAGCAACGCATTGTTCCCGGGCTGCGTTGTCTGATCTCCCTGCCGTTTTTCACCGGCGGCGGCGTACTGGCGACGGATGATCGGGCGCTGCACGGCTTGTTGCAGGCGGCAGAGCAACTGGCCGCAGAACGCCGGGCCGGGCGGATAGTGCTGCGGCATGGAGGCCCGGTGCCCGCCATTCCCTATACGGAGAACCTCGACAAGGTCGCCATGGTGTTGCCGCTGCCGGACAGTAGCGCAGAACTGCAGCAGCGCCTGGGTTCAAAACTGCGTTCACAGATCCGGCGGGCAGAGCGGGAGAATCCCGAGGTGCGCGTCGGTGGTGCCGAACTGATCGATGACTTCTACCCGGTATTTTGCAGTGTGATGCGTGACCTGGGGACGCCGGTTTACCCACGGCACTTTTTCTCGACCGTCTGCGCCGTCATGCAGGCACGGACTTCGCTGGTGGTGGTGTATCTCGACGGTACGCCGGTTGCCGGTGCCGTGCTTTTGCGCTGGCGCGACAGCATGGAGGTGCCGTGGGCGGCGACGCTCGGTCGGGTCAAGGGATTGGCCATCAACATGCGTCTGTACTGGGAGTTGCTGCAGTGCGCGATGGCGCAGGGTTGCAAGACTTTTGATTTCGGTCGCAGCAGTGTGGACGCCGGTACCTATCGCTTCAAAAGCCAATGGGGTGCAAAGCCGGTGCAGCTGCATTGGTACTGCTCCGGTGATAAGGCGGCTGCCGTTTCTCAACGGCATGAGGGCCAATCGACGCTGGATCTGGCCGTCCGGCTCTGGCGCCGCATGCCGTTACCGGTGGCCAACTGGCTGGGTCCCCGGATCAGTCCGTATCTGCCCTGGTAGGCTGATGTTGCATACCCGTATCAAACAGGCATTGCGTCGCAGTCTGGGCCATACCGCGCCGCTTGCGGTGCGCTTGAGGGCACGGCCGTCTTTGCTGATCCTGACCTACCACCGTGTGCTGCCGGCAACCCATCCGGCCCGGCGCACTGAACAACCCGGAATGTATGTGAGCCCGGATACCCTTGCCCTGCATCTGCAGGTATTGCGCAGGCATTTCGCGATCATCGATCTGGGTGTGTGGCTCAAGCGGAGGCGCGAGGGCGCTGCATTGCCGGCGCGAGCCTGCTGCATCACCTTCGATGATGGCTGGCAGGATAACTACACATATGGCTTTCCCGTGCTTGCTGCAGCCCAGGTGCCGGCCACCATTTTTCTGGTGGCGGATTTCATTGGCAGTCGTTACCGGTTCTGGCCGAATCGGCTCGCGCAGTTGCTTGGGGTGCTGGATGCCGACCATCTGGCCGACCTGCCTGATGAATTATCTGCCGTACTGGCGGCGGCGGGATTCGTGGCCGGAGTCCCGGGTGGTATGGTAGACATTGGCCGGATTGACGCGGTGATCAATGCCGCCAAGTCCCTGTCTGACGAGACTTTGGTGCAGTTGCTCGACACGGCCGAAGCACGGCTCGGTGTGGCTGCTGATGCGCAAAGTCGCGATCTGCTGAATGCGGACGAGATCATGACCATGCGGGATTCCGGGCTGGTGGCGTTCGGCTCCCACAGTCGGCGCCACCAGCGCCTGCTGGCTGGCATCAATCCGGCAACGCTTGACGATGAGCTGCTGCAATCCCGAGCCATCATTGAGCGGGTTGTCGAGCGACCGGTGGAGCTGTTTTGCTATCCGAATGGCGACTGGTCGGTGGCGGCACTGGCGCTGGTGCGTCGTGCCTACCTGGCAGCGGTAACCACGGTGCCCGGCTGGAACCAGCCGCAGTCCGACCTGCATCTCCTGCGGCGGATGTCGGTACACGAAGATGTTGGCGCAGACGAGGCAAGCTTCATGGCGCGCGTGGCGGGGCTGGTTTAAGGCCGCGCTCGTGGCAACTGTACAGAGGCGACAGAAATCGCCGGAGAACACTGAATGCTCGATGGCCTGTAAAAGCTGGTGACGCTGTTTACCAAGACCCAGCGCCGCGACTATTTCGTGCTGCAGTTTTTCTTTTTGCTGACTGCCTGCATACAGGTTGTCGGCATTGCGTCCATTGCACCGTTCATTGCGCTGGTGAGCAATCCGGGCCTGATTCACAGCAATCCGGTTGCTGCCGAGCT
>JAUPLK010000263.1 GCA_030836925.1 Pseudomonadota bacterium | reverse complement strand
ATTTCCTCGCGGCGAACCAGCCAGTACAGTAGCAGTGCGGTAAAAACGACGAAGGTCCAGCCTTTGTAGGTTTGCAGCCAGGCGAAGAGGTACGGATCGGTGGTGAGTGCAGACAGCAGCCGGTCTGAAAAGAATATCCACAGTGCGGCGGCAACAGCGTAAGTGATTGCCACGCGCACGGAGAAGGCGAAGCGGTGCGAGTGTGCCATCACCCCGCAGCGGCTGGAGGTAGCCGCTGCCAACGATTGTCGATCAGCCCTTCCAGCGGTTGGTAGTTGATCTTGTAGGTCATCTTGCGGCTGTGCTCGATCCAGTAGCCGAGGTACAGGTAGGGTAGCTCCAGTTCGCGGCACAGCTCAGCTTGCCACAGGATATTGTAAGTGCCGAAGCTGGCGCGGGGCAGGTCGGGGTCGTAAAACGTATACACCGAGGAGAGGCCGTCATTCACTCTGTCGATCAGGCTGACCATGCGCAGGGCCTCGCCCTCGCGGAATTCCACCAGATAGGTGGTGGCGTGGCTTTGCAGCAGGAAGTTCTCGTACTGTTCCCGGTCATCTTGATCCATGCCGCCACCGGCATGCCGTGATGCCTGGTAGCGCCGGTAGAGTTCGTGGTGCTCTGGGTCGTAGACCAGTTCCCGCACGGCTGCGGTCATGGCGGAATGGGCTTTCCAGGCGCGCCGCTGGGTGCGGTTGCGCTCGAATTCATCGACCGCCAGCCGCACCGGGACGCAAGCCTGGCACTGGCTGCATTGTGGCCGATAGTTGTAGGCGCCGCTGCGGCGGAAACCGAGGCGGATCAATTCGCTGTAAGCCGCGCTGTCAACCAGCTCGTTGGGGGTGGCCACCAGCGAGCGCGCCATCCGTCCCGGCAGGTAGCTGCATGGGTAGGTGGAGGTCAGGTAGAACTGCAGTTCGCGCGTGGAAAAGTCATTCAGCAAGTTCATGGTCGGTGCCAAGTACCGTCAATTCCGGGAAAGTGTACCAGTTCTGTCAACTTTTGGCTGAAGTCGGCGCGTGGAATCTCGCGCGCCCCGAATGAGGCGAGATGTGATGTCTTCATCTGGCAGTCGATCATGCCAAAGTCCCAGCGCTCTAGCTGTCTGACCAGATGGACAAAGGCGATCTTGGAGGCGTCGGTGGCTAAGCTGAACATGGATTCGCCGTAGAACATCTTGCCCAGACTGACTCCGTAGAGCCCGCCGATGAGCTTGTCGTCCATCCAGGTTTCGACCGAGTGTGCCAAGCCTTGCCGGTGAAGTTCGGTATAAGCAGCGATCATGGCAGGGGCGATCCAGGTACCGCTGTGACCATCGCGCGGCGCAGCGCAAGCTTCCATGACTTGGCGGAAAGCGGTGTCGACGCGGATTTCACAGGTTTGTTTTTTTAGAGCCTTGCGCAGCGAACGCGATACTTTGAGCTCGTCGGGAAACAGCACCATGCGTGGATCTGGACTCCACCACAAAATCGGCTCGCCGGGATTGAACCAGGGAAAAATGCCGCGCGTATAGGCTTCGATCAGCCTTTGCGGAGAAAGGTTGCCGCCCGCCGCCAGCAAGCCGTTGGGCTCGCGCAGGGCGGTTTCGAGCGGCGGAAAAGGCTCGTCGCTATCGAGCCAGGGAATCACGCCTTGAGACTGTCGCGCACCCGTTCGAGCCGGCCTTTTACTTCTGCTGCCAATTCCTCGATGCCGGGCTTGTCTACCAGTTTCAGCACTGCGGCAGGGTCCATGAAGGCAACCGTAATCTTGCCGTCGGCTTCTTCGCGCACCACCACGTTGCAGGGCAGCAGCAGGCCGATATCCGGGTCGGCTTCGATGGCACGGTGCGCCAGCGGCGGGTTGCAGGCGCCAAGGATACGGTAGGGGCGGCCATCGATGTTGAGCTTGGCCTTCATGGTGGCTTTTACGTCGATATCGGTGAGGACGCCGAAGCCTTCCACTTTCAGGGCGTCGATGGTTTTGGTCACAACAGCGTCGAAAGGGCCTTTTACTTCTGTGCTGAATCCGTACATGGAAATCTCCAAGTAAATTAGAAAACGCTAATTTTACAAAATTATTGAGCAGATTGCTCGGTTTTTGTTTTCCAGTCCAAGTAGACTTGATCCGACCACAAAGATGTAATCCAGGTTACCGCAGCGTCGATCTCCTGGTCCGACAGTTTGCCCTGCCAGGCCGGCATGTTGGCTCGTCCATCAGGACTGCCTTGGTGGACGAACTGTTTCATCTGGTTGCTGGAAAGGCGCCAGACCCGACCGCTGCCATCCAGCGGTGGGGGCAGAAGCTTGCCGTCCGGGCCTGGCTGTTGCCAGCCGGGTTTACCTTCCCCACCGTTGCCGTGGCACACCGCGCAATTCGACTGGAATACCCGCTCGCCGCGCGCCAGCACATTTTTGTCGTACTGGCGCAGGCCTTTGCCTTGAACTTCCGGTGGTTTGGTGCCTTCGCTGCAACCGGCTAGCAGGGCAACACTCAGGGTGATTATCAGCTTCTTGTTCATGCTAACTCCGTTTGAAAAGCGTCCATTCCTTGACCAGAGCATACAGCGCCGGGATCACTATCAGGGTGAGGATCGTTGCGGAGATCATGCCGCCCACCATCGGCGCGGCAATCCGTCGCATTACTTCAGATCCCGTCCCGCTGCTCAACATGACCGGAAGCAGCCCCACGATGCTTCCCGCGACGGTCATCATTACCGGGCGCACCCGGTACACCGCACCCTGTGCCACGGCGCTGTAAATATCCTCGCGGGTGACCTTCTCGCCATCAGATTTGCGTTTTGTAGTAATGGTTTCAAGCGCCTGATCGAGGTAGATCAGCATCACCATCCCGGTCTCGGCCCCAATGCCAATAAGGCCGATAAAGCCGACTGCCGCCGCGATGCTCAGGTTGTAGTCGAGCAGATACATCAGCCAGACCCCGCCAACCACTGAGAAAGGCACCGATAGCATCACCATCAGCGTTTCTGTGAGACGATTGAAGTTCAGATACAGCAGAACGAACACAATCAGGATGGTGAGCGGCACCACCACCTTCAGCTTCTCAATCGCGCGTTGCATGAATTCGAACTGGCCACTCCAGGTGATGTAATAACCGGGAGGGAACTTGACCTGTTCGTGCACCGCTTTTTGCGCGGCTGCGACATAGCTGCCGATGTCGCGATCACGAATATCGACGAAGATGTAGGCGGACAGCAGGGCGTTCTCGGTGCGTATGCTTGGCGGTCCTTTGACCAGTTTAACCCGCGCAAGCTGGCCGAGCGGAATCATCGTTTCACCCATGGTCGGTACCAGCACCTGGGTGGCGATT
>JAUPLK010000262.1 GCA_030836925.1 Pseudomonadota bacterium | reverse complement strand
CCGCGACACGCAAGGCAGGCGCAGGTGCCGCTGGCTCGATGAACTGCTCGATCAGTCCGGCATCGAACCCCGGTTCGGCGATCGCGTTCTGGTCCATGGCTTCAGCCGGCGGCAAACGGCCGGCGCCACCTTTCCGGCAGGCGTCTTCGCCATTGGCGTACCGCGCGCTCGACTCGTAACGCCAGACGCGGACGCTGCAACACCAGCCACGAACGCTCACGACACCCCAGTCCAAGCTCCGACTTGTACTGTTGCCGGCCCGCGAGAAACTCGAAGGATGCGCATCCCTGCTCCCGCAGGCATTCCAGCGCCGCCGCGATGGCCACCAGCCCGGGAATCTCGTGACGGACCTCGAGACCGAATTGGTATCCGGACTGGTAGAAGCTGACGATGCCATCGCGCATCAGCAGGTACAGCAGCCCGATGGTCTGCCCGCCGGCCCGCACGCGCAGCAGCCGCACCCCGCCCCGTTCGTGCAGGTCACGTATCAGGCGCCGGTGAAAGTCGACGAAACGCGGATTGGCGAAGACACCCGGTTGCCCTCTGGCCACCCAGTTTTCCTGGTGCAGCACCATCAGTTCGGCCATGAACGCCTCGGCCTCGGCCACATCGCGCGACAATTCGCACTTGATGTTGCCGTAGCGCTGTTCGTACTCGCGCATGGCCCCCTTGATCTTGCGCCGTGTCTTGGAGCACAGGGCTTCGAGATAGGTCTTGCCGGCGTCACGCAACGCCGCAAGATCGACGAAATACGACGGTACGACCCGCTCATCGACGGTGAGCCGCAGCCTGGCGGCGTGAGCGCGCACATCCCCTGCCGCGTCGAATCCCGGCAGCGCCAGTTCGTCCCAGCGGGGAACGCCGGGATGCCGGAGCAGTCCCTGCAACAGTGCGGCGGTCGCCTCGACACGGGCGCCGCGCCGGGCAAGCAATCCGTTGCACTCGATGCACAGGCTGTCGATCTCGGGGACACCACACTCATGCAGCTGCAGACGATTGAGCCGGATCACCCGACGCCAGCAGGAACTTGACCACAGCAGTCCCAGCGCCGTGATGGCTCCCTGCTCCTGAACGACGCCCAGGTAGAGCTGTCCACTCCGCGGCAACATCGCGACCCAGTTGCCCAGCCACGACCAGGCCGTGAACGGCGTCGCATCCGCCTCCGGCTCGAAGGCAGTCCAGAGCCGCGCCAGCGCACCGACGTCGTCGACAGTTCCGATCCCGAACCAGATACCCGGGTTGACCGGATGCAGCGCGAGATCGCGGCACACGGCACTGGCCAGCGGTGCAACCGCGGGCGGAACGGGGATCGACGCCTTGCCGGCTGCCGACATCCCCAAGTCACTCACACCACTCTCCCTGTACGCTGCCGGTATACTCACTGGAGAATAATCCACTGGCACGCCAAGGTCCCCATGGTCGTCTATCGGCGCATTTCGTGCGTGTCCGACTCCACAGAATATGACGGATCCGGCCCCGGCGGGCTCGGCCGGCCGCTGGCCGCCGCCCCCCAGCCGCATCGCGCATCATGAGCAGCCGGTTCGGTCGCATTGCGGCACTCCAGGCCGCGTTCTTCGTCACGGCCTCCACCTACATCGCCTACGCGATCAGCATCGTCGTCAGTGCCGTGGTGGCGCGCAGCCTCGGCCCGGCCGACTACGGGCAGTACGCCTACCTTGTCTTCATCGTCGGTTTGCTGGTCATGCTGGCCAACCACGGCCTGACGACTTCGGCGATCCGCTTCGTCTCCGAATGCCTGGGGCGCGAGCGCGCGGACCAGGCAGCGCGCGTGCACGGCAAGACACATCGCTGGCAGCTGCTGAGCGTGGCGATAGTGCTGGCGTTGTTCGCAGTCTGGACGCTCCTGACTCCCCCGACCGGCATGCGCATGCCGCTCGCGTACTACCTGGCTGCCGTGCTCATCTGCGTCTTCACGAAATCCCTGTACGTGTTCGGCGTCTCCATCGCCAAGGGTTACGGCAACTTCCACATCGAGCCCTACACGACGCTGATCTTCGCCGTGCTGAGCGGCGTCGCCTCGCTGCTGCTCGCCTGGCGCGGCGCGGCGGTTCCCAGCTATGTGGCGCTGTTCGCGGCAACCAGCATCGGCATCTACGTCTGCGGCTCGGTGCTGCTGCGTCGCTCGGGCATTCGCCCGCAGGCCGGGGCACTGGAGGCCCCCGTGGGCGCAGAACTGCGCTCGCACCTCCTCTGGACGATGCTGCTCGCCTTCAGCGGCGCCCTGGGCACGCGCTCGATCGAGACCTGGCTGCTGGCACAACGCTTCGGCCCAGAGCCCGTCGCGTACTACACGATCGCGGGAAATCTCATGCGCGGCAGTGCCGAGATGCTGACTGTGGGACTGAGTGCGGTGCTGATGCCGGCCATGTCCCGGGCCTTCGGTGGCGGTGGCGTCGAGCGCGTTCGCCCCATCTTCAGCGATTCGATCCGGTATCTCACGTTTCTCGGGCTGCTGCTGGCTGGCTACGGGGCACTCTGGGCCGATCCGATCGTCCGTCTGATGTACGGCGAGCGCTTTCTGGCCACGATCCCGGTGCTGCAGATCATGCTGATCACGGCGGGAGCCACGCTGTCGGAGGCATCCACCGGCGCGCTGCTGACAACCACAGGCCGGCAGCGTAGCCGCGCCGGCATCTTCGTGCTCAACCTCGCCGTTTCCGCCACCCTGGCGTTCCTGCTGGTACCGCGCTTCGGCTTGCTCGGGGCCACGCTGTCCTTCGTTGGCGCGCGCCTGGCGTTCTGCACCCTTATCGGCATCTACGCCCTGCGTGCGACGCGGACCCCGCTGCCGACGGACCCGCTGCTGCGACTGCTCGCCGCCGCCCTGATCGCCGGCACCGCTGCGTTTGGCGTGACGGTGCTGCAGCCCGGAATTGCCGGCTGGCTGTGCGCCGGCGTTCTCTACGCGCTGGTGTTCCTCCTGCTCAGCGTGCTGTTGCGTGCCTGGACTCCGCACGATGCGGATCTGGCCCTGCAGGTCGCGGAACGCGCACCCCGCCTGCTGTCCTGGCTGCGACCGGCACTCGAATTGTGGCGTCGTCGCTTTACCCGCTGAGCCCGTCATGCCGATTATGTCGAACGCGGTCTGCCGGCCCGCGAAGTGGTTATCATCGACGTTAGCGTCGTTCGACTACACTGCACCCGTGACAGTGCCACGTCGCAAGCTGCTACTGGTTGAGCTCAACGAGATCAACTGGTCCGTTGTCGACCAACTGATCGCCGAGCGCGGCGCGGATTTCCTGCCGAATTTCACGCGGCTGCGCCACGACGCCACCTGGGGCGCGCCGC
>JAUPLK010000049.1 GCA_030836925.1 Pseudomonadota bacterium | reverse complement strand
ACGGCGATCAGTTCCGGCGGACGGGGCAGCTCCTGCCGCATGTCGAGCATCGCGCGCAGTTCGGCTGACTCGCTGCCGACCAGTATCGCGAGACGATTGATGGCCTCGGTTTCTGCGGCCTGCAGCGGGCCGATGCTGGCACGGGTGGTTTCCAGCTGGGCGAGCGCCCGTGCGATATCGAGATCGGTGCCGCGACCACCCTCCAGCAGGGCGAGGGTGAGTTCGTAGGTCTCTTCCTGGTTGGCGGTGTTGCGCTCGGCAACGGCAAGGCGGTACTGCACCCCGCGCAGTTCGACATAGGTCCGGGCGACCTCGCTGATCACGCTGCGCAGCGTATCGCGCCACGCGGCTTCCTCGGATTCGTAGTCGGCCTTCAGGGCTTCGACGGAGCGGCGCACGCGGCCGAAGATGTCGATCTCCCAACTGACATCAAAGCCGGCGTCGTAATAGTCGTCGCTGTAGTCCTGGGGAACATTCAGCGCTTCGCTCTGCTTCTCGCGCTTCTTGCTGCCTTCCGCCGTGATGATGGGCGCGAGCTCGAGTCGCCCGCCCTGCAGGAGCGCGCGCGAGGCGCGCAGATTGGCAATTGCAATGCGCACCTCATGGTTGGAGGCGGCGGCCTGCCCGATGAGTGCATCAAGGGTTGGGTCATTGAACTCCCGCCACCATTCGGCATCCGGGATTTCACGCCTGAGGCCGGTACCGTCCACGGCAGCAAACTCTTCCGGCGTCTCGGGAACCGTGGCTTTGTAGTCCGGACCGACCGCACAGCCGCCGAGCAGCAGCGCGGACAGAACTGCTGCCGCACCTTTCACGGCTGAGCCTCGCCGGCTGGTGTGGCCGATGATCGCGCGTCCCGCAGCCAGCCGCGGATCACCGTGTAGAACACCGGTGTCAGCAGCAGGCCGATCAGCGTGACGCCGAGCATGCCGCCAAACACCACCGTGCCCAGCACCTGGCGCATCTCGGCACCGGCACCGGTGGCCAGCATCAGCGGCAGCACGCCCGCGATGAAGGCAAACGAGGTCATGAGGATGGGCCGCAGGCGCAACTGGGCGGCATCGGTTGCCGCGCTGAAACGGTCTTTGCCCTCGCTTTCCTGCTGACGGGCAAACTCGACGATCAGGATCGCGTTCTTGCTGGCCAGTCCGATCAGCACGATGAAACCGATCTGCGCCAGGATGTTGATGTCGAGGCCGCGCAGCAACAGCGCCAGGATCGCGAACAGCAGGCACAGCGGGACGATCAGCACGATGGCCAGCGGCAGCGACCAGCTCTCGTATTGTGCCGTCAGCACCAGGAACACGAACAGGACGCTGAGCGGAAACATCAGCAGGCCGAGATTCGAGGTGTTTCGCTGCTGATAGGCGAGGTCGGTCCATTCGTAGTGGATGCCGGGCGGCAAAACCTGTGCGGCGATCCGCTCGGCTGCTGCCAGCGTCTGGCCGCTGCTGCGGCCGGGCAGTGTCGCCATCTGCACTTCAGCGGTGGGATAGAGGTTGTGCCGGACGACGCGATCCGGCCCTGACGACGGGCGAATCGCCACCAGTGAACCGAGTGGCACCATCTCGCCGTCGGCATTGCGGGTGCGCAGCCGGCTGATGTCTTCGGGCGCCAGTCGCCAGGGTGAATCAGCCTGCGCTGTCACGCGGTAGTTGCGGCCGAACAGTGTCAGGTCGTTGACGTAGGAGGAGCCCAGGTAGATCTGCAGCGTGGCAAACACGTTCTCGATCGGCACGTTCATCATCTCGGCCCGGGTCCGGTCGATGTCCAGGAAGAAGCGCGGCGCGGTGGTCGTGAAGGTGCTGAATGGTCGCGCCACTTCGCCGGACTCCGCCAGCGCTGCCACAAACGCCCAGGTGGCCTGCTCGAGTGCCTGCAGGCCCTGGCCGCTGCGGTCCTGCACCATCAGCTTGAAATCACCGCCGCTGCCGATGCCGCGCACGGGTGGTGGTGCGACGACGAACAGGCTCGCTTCCTGGATCTGGCTGTAGGCTGCATT
The DNA here is from genome assembly GCA_030836925.1 of Pseudomonadota bacterium. Lineage (GTDB taxonomy): Bacteria > Pseudomonadota > Gammaproteobacteria > Steroidobacterales > SHZI01. The sequence goes on along the minus strand of JAUPLK010000049.1, from coordinate 6,435 downwards.
CAGTTTTGCCGCCAGTTCCGGCCCGGACTCGCCGGACTGCCGGTCGCTGAAATCACGGATGCCGGTGAACACGGTGCCGGAGTGACTGGAATTCGAGTTGGTTGCGGCTGAAAAACCGGCGAAGCCCACGACGCGTTCGAGGCCCGGTACTTTCAGTGCGATCTCCGTGGCCCGCCGGATGACGGCGGTGGTCCGGTCCAGCGATGCACCCTTCGGGAGTTCGACCAGCGTGATCAGGTAGCCCTGGTCCTGCTGCGGAATGAAGCCGGTCGGCACCATCACAAAGCCGACCGCCGTCAGGCCCAGCATCGCGGCAAAGGCTGACAGCGCGATGCCGGGTCGGCGCACGGCCCGGCAAACGGCCTGCCGGTATTTTTCCTGCAGGTGGTCGAAGCCCCGGTTGAAGCCCCGGAACACGCCGCCCAGCAGACGCTCGAGCCCGCGATCGATGCGGTCCAGCGGCGCATCGTGGCGGCGCAGGAGGATGGCACCGAGCGCCGGGCTGAGTGTCAGCGAGACCAGGGCCGAGATCGCGGTGGCGGTGGCAATCGTCACTGCAAACTGCCGGAAGAACTGCCCGGTGATGCCGCCCAGGAATGCCGTGGGCAAAAACACCGCAACCAGAACCAGCGCGATGGAGATTAGTGCGGTACCGACCTCGGTCATGGTGCGGCGGGAGGCTTCGCGCGCAGAGAGGCCGTTCTCCAGGTTTCGTTCGATGCTTTCCACGACGACGATGGCATCGTCCACGACGATGCCGATCGCGAGCACCAGGCCGAACAGGGTCAGGTTGTTGAGCGAGTAGCCGAGTGCCGCCATCACGCCGAAAGTGCCGACCAGGGACACCGGGATGGCGATGACGGGAATCATCGCGGCCCGCCAGTTCTGCAGGAACAGCAGGATCACGATGATCACGAGTGCCGTGGCTTCGAGCAGCGTGATGTAGACGGCATCGACGGACTGGGCGATGAAGTCGGTCGGGTTATAGACGATCCGGTGGACGAGTCCCTTGGGGAAGCCCGTCGCCAGGCGTGCCATGGTCTGTTTGACTTCCTCGGCGGTCTCCAGGGCGTTGCTGCCGGGTCGCTGGAACATGACAATCGCCACGGCCGGCCGGCCATCCAGCAGGCTGTTGGTGAGGTAGTCGCGCGCGCCGAGTTCCACCCGGGCGATGTCCGCGACCCGCGTGAGGCGGCCGTCTTCGCCGCTCTTCACGATCACCTGGCCGAATTGCTCCGTGTCGAGCAGGCGCCCCTGGCTGCTGATGCTCACCTGAAAGGCATTGCTGGCCGGCGATGGCTGCTCGCCCAGGGTGCCGCCGGCGACCTGGATATTCTGGCCGCGCAGCGCTGTCACCACGTCATCGGCCGTGACCTGCAGCGCGGCCATGCGGTCCGGATCCAGCCAGATGCGCATGCTGTACTCCCGCGCACCGACCAGGTTGATCTGGCCCACGCCATCGATGCGCGCAAGGACATCGCGGATCTGGAGCAGGGCGTAATTGGAGATGTACAGCTGGTCCAGGCTGTTGTCCGGTGATTCCAGGTGGACCACGATCATCAGGTCCGGCGAACTCTTCTGGGTCACCACGCCGATGCGGCGGACTTCCTCGGGCAAACGCGGTTCGGCGATGGCGACGCGGTTCTGCACCAGCACCTGGGCAGCATCCAGGTCGGTGCCGAGCTCAAAGGTGATGGTGAGCGTCAACCGGCCGTCGCTGGTCGAGGAGGAGGTGAGATACAGCATGCCCTCGACGCCGTTGATTTCCTGCTCCAGGGGTGCGGCAACGGTATCGGCGATGACCTCGGGCGTGGCACCGGGATAGCTTGCGGTCACGATGATGGTCGGCGGGACGACATCCGGATACTGCGTCACCGGCAGCCCCAGGTAGGCGATCGCGCCGACGATCGTGATGAGAATCGAGACCACCGCTGCAAAGCGCGGCCGGTCGATGAAGAAGTGACTGAAGTTCATGGGCTGACTGCAGCTGAAGTCCCGTCCGCAGGCTCCGGAATACTGCCGTCCACGGGTGTCACGCTGATACCGGGCCGTATGCGCTGTATGCCGTTGATCACCACCCGGTCGGTTGCGCCGAGGCCGTCGCGGATCACGCGCAGTTCGCCGAGTGCGCGTCCCGGCGTGACGGGGCGCGGCGTGACCACGTTGTCGGCGCCCAGCACATAGACCAGCCGCTGGCCCTGATCGGTACCGATGGCCTGGTCGGGGATGATCAGCGCCTCGTAGGGTCCCTCGCCGAGCAGCTTCACGCGCGCAAACAGTCCGGGCGTCAGGCTCCCATCCGGATTGGCAAAGATGGCGCGTCCCTGCATGGTGCCGGTCGCCCGGTCCACCTGGTTGTCGACGAAATCCATGTGTCCCTGGTGGGGAAAATCCTGTTCGTCCGCGAGTTGCAGCCGGACCGGATTGGGGGTGTTGCGCGAGCTGGGGCGGATGCCCTTTTCGGCGAGGCGCGTGTAACGGAGAAAGGCGCGCTCGTCGGCCGTGAAATACACGTGGATCGGATCGACCGACACGATGGTGGTCAGCAGGGTCGGCTGGTCGCCGCTGCTGCTGACCAGGTTGCCGACCGTGACCAGTTTGCGACCGATGCGTCCGCTGATCGGCGCCTTGATGCGGGCGAACTCGAGATTCAGCGCCGAGCCTTTTTCCGCAGCCTGCGCGGCTTCCAGCGAGGCCTCCGCCTGGCGATGCTCCTTGGTGCGTGCATCCAGTTCTTCTTCGGAGATGGCGCGTGATGCGAACAGGCGTTTGGCCCGGTCCAGATCGTTGCTCGCGAGCTCGAGGCGTACCTTCGCCTGCGTCAGGTCGGCCCGGGCCTCGTCCAGCGCCGCTGCATAGGGCCGGGGGTCGATGACGAACAGCAGGTCGCCGCGTTTGACCAGTGCGCCATCCTCGAAATGGACCGCCTGCAGGTAACCGCTGACCCGCGCCCTGATCTCCACCGACTCCACTGCGGCGAGTCGTCCCGTGTATTCATCCCAGTCGGTGATCTGCCGGACCAGGGGGGTCGCGACCGTGACCTGCGGTGGTGCCATGGCGGGCGGTTGCTTGCCGCCGCAACCGGCCAGGCCGGAAAAAACCAGGATCAGGCAGAAAATCCGCGCAGACATGGGCGATTCCTCGACGACTGGGGTCATTATGGGCGAGGCGCCGCAGGCTGTACATGATCTTTCTCAGCCGATGCTCTTTTCCATCTCCGCCCAGGAGGGGTTGGGTCCCAGTTCCTCGGGCGAGATATAGCCCTGCCGCAGATAGAAGCGGATGGCCGGACCAGCCGCCTGCAGGCTGAGGCGCGACAACCCGGCGGCCAGAGCGATTTCCTCGAGGCGAATCAGCAGTTGTCGGCCGATGCCTTGTCGCCAGCACTCCGGTGCGACATAGACGGCATCGATATTGGCTTTTGCCGTGTCCAGCGCGGCGAAGCCCAGCAGGACCTCATCTTCTTCAGCGAGGATGACGGCCCATTTGCTGATCTCTTCCGCGCAGACTGCCGCGCTGCGTGTTGCCAGCCACTGCTCCAGGCCCTTGCCGCCGAAAGACTGCTGGTAAACTGCCGTGGAGGAGGCGACGTGCACGGCATGCATGCGCGCCGCGTCTGCGACAGTGGCTCTTCTGATGCTGATCATGAGTGCAATTCCGGAAAGTGACGGGACCAACGACAGGACAATCCGATGAATGACGCGCAACGCAGGTTTGGCATGCCGCATCCGGTCATCGCCGCCAATGTCCTGCCCGTCATGAACACGGCCATACAGGAGTTTATCCGCACTGCGCCGTTTGCGGTCATGGCAACCAGCAATAAAGACGGTGACTGCGATGCCTCACCCAGGGGCGGCAAACCCGGATTCGTGAAGGTGCTGGACGAGAAAAACCTGCTGATCCCGGATATCTGCGGCAACAAGCTGTTCAACTCAAGCGCAAACCTCGAGAGCAACCCGAAACTGGGGCTGATATTCATGATCCCCGGTTGCCAGTTGACGGTGCGCGTCAACGGTCGCGTGCGCATCGTCGACAGGGAGCAACTGCTGCGCGAGGGCATTGCCGCAGAGGTTTTTGTCGAGGACGACCATTCCGGGGCGCTGCAGGGTCTGCATGTGGAGGTGGACCAGGCCTTCGCGCATTGTCCGCGGGCTTTCCGGTTTGCCCGTTTATGGGACACGCAGATTATTGCCGGGAATGCCGAACACCGATCGGAGCGTTACTGGTACCAGTTGCTGACCAAGGTCATGGTGGTGCCGAAATGATCGCCGGCAGGAGCGCCTTCATGTGGGAGCGCCTTCATGTGGGAGCGCCTTCAGGCGCGATCTTCTGCCCACAAATCGCGCCTGAAGGTGCTCCTACCGTTAAAGATCATTGTCTCCGGCCACTTCTGCTGACAGGAACAGCAGCAGTGGATTGTCCGGCGATGCCTCGAAGCCAAAACGCCGGTAGTACCCGGCGGCCTGCGCATCGGTCGCATCGATGAAAAGGCCAATCCCTCCCGCCTCGATGTAGATACGCCGCGCCCGCGTCATGGCGTCAATCAGCAGCAGTTCGCCCAGTTTCCTGCCCTGGCATTTTTGCTCGACCGCCAAGCGGCCCAGGCGCACGCCGGGGATGCGGCGGGGCAGTTTTTTGCGCCAGGTATCCGGCATGTGCCGGTTATCGAGTTCGGCCAATGTGAGTGCGTAGTAGCCGCAGATGCGCGTCGGTTCTTCTTCGCGTACGGCAACAAAGGTTTTCGACAGCCCCTTGTCCTGGTGCTGACGTGCAACCTGCCGCAGCCAGTCGTTCAGCTCCTGGCGACCGCAGTCGAAGGCCTGCCGGTCATGGTTCCCAGCTAAAGGACGTACCTGCATCATCCCGCCTGGCTTTCTGGTAACGCTTCAGGGCAGCCTTCAGCCTGGCATTTGGCCGGGGCGGGTTGTCCATCAACTCGAGCAACCAGTTCCAGTCGCGCGGGCTGAGACGGATCACCTCTTCCCGCTCGATGACTTCCTGGGCCTCTTTCAGCGCAGCCTGTACCAGAAACTGATTGACCGTGGCGCCGGTCAGTTCGGCGGCACGGCACAGCGTTTCATAGACCTCCCGGGGAACCCGGGCACCAATGCGATCCTGTTTGTCGGCAGCGGTGCCCATGTGTGGCCTCCGGCGAGTGCATGAGCCTGCAGTGTATCAATGTCGCCATTTTGGCGCCATCGGGATATGTCAAATTGCTCCTGCCGAAGCGGCATGCGCTTCCGCTGCGGCCAACGGCTTCGGCAGCGCCACGCGGTCGCCCGCTTTGGCCACGCGCAGGCCGGCGGCGGCCAGGGCGGCGCCGTCTGCTACCGAGGCGTAGTGATACACCAGCATCTGCCGGATGATCTCCGCAGGGTACTCACGCAGCAGATCGGGCAGGCCGGTGTGGGAGGGGTTGCCGTGCAGGTCGCAGTCGTGGACCAGCGGCATCGTGCCGTCGGCGTATTGCGCGACGACTTCCGGGATCGGCCGCGTGTCGCCGCTGTAGAAAAAAGCGCCGCGCAGGCACAGCCCGTACGCGGTGCCGGGCACGTGGTGACGAACCGGAAACACATCGAACCAGTGCCCCGCGTGCCAGAAGCCGCGGCTGACCGGTATCAGCTGGAAGGCATCCCAGAAATTCGCTGAACCCTCGGCGACCACGTTCGGATAATCGGCGATGCGCCCCTGGAGCAGGGGCACGAGCATCGCCGGTACATAGAGGCGCGTGCGCTGGCCTTCCTTGCCGGAGAAGTAATTGCTGACGAACAGCCGCTCGAAGCCGGCGACATGGTCCAGATGCACATGCGTGATGAATACCGCGGGTGGCGGTTGTTCATAGCGGGCCAGACAGGCACTCAGCGCTTCCTGTCCACAGTCCACCATCAACAGCGGCTGGCCATCGCGCTCAAGCACCACGCTCGCCGAGCCCAGTTCCGGTGCGGCGGCATTGCCGACGCCCAAAAAGTGCAGGCTCCATTCAGAGGTGTCGGCAGGCAGGTCTGGCATGGGATGACTGCTCCGGTCGCGGTGCAGGGCTGAACGCGACTAGCATCAGGGATCCGGCGGTCAACTGCAAACCCGATGGATAACATCGGCTTATGTTGTATTGGGGCGAAAGCATGTCAGAATCGCCGCCAGACATGGATCATCGGCTGACAATCACCGGCATGCAGGATGCAGTGGGCTCCCGGACTGCGGGTGGCCTCGACGTCGTCTATACCAAGCTGGCCGTCGACCTGCAGAACCTGGTGGCGGGACAAGCCGATCAGCTTCTTGTGGCGACTCTCGAAACCCTGCGCGACGAGATTGCCTGCGAGGCCAGCTGTGTCGCGTTCCTGAACGAGAGCGGACGGCACATCGAACGGGTGATTGCCGCCCGCAGTACCTTCGCGATCTGCAATCCGGAAGTCCTCACCGATGTGGCCATGGCGG
>JAUPLK010000261.1 GCA_030836925.1 Pseudomonadota bacterium | reverse complement strand
ATCATACTGCCGGTAGACCCGCAGGTAGGTCGCCTGATCCTTCGGCGCCACCTCATCAGTGCCGAACAGGAAGCGATCGGGGAAGCGGTTGATCACCGAGGCTGCGCGCTCGAGGGACTGCGGGGTTGCGACGATGTACTTGGCCACCTCGCTCCAGGACAGGTCGAAATGCAGGTGTTGCAGGCTGGGTTCGCTCAGGATTTTCTCGACGATGCCCACCTGGTTCGCCGGGCGCTCCGTCCCGGCCGCGCTGGCTTCCGACTGGACCGGGTGTACAACCCGCCCGAGCCCGACGTGAGCCCAGATCACCGTGGTGTCGGGGTGGCGCAGCAGCAGATCACGCATCTGCTGGAGGTAGACCGGCGTCGCACCCTGCCCGGCGAAGGGCATGTCGACGTCGTTGTGGATCAGCACGACCAGCCCGGTCTCGCCGGCAAAGTCGAAGATGCGGTCCAGCGCGCGGTTGGCGAGGCTCGGCTCGCCGCCGGCCACCTTGGCGGAAACAAACTCCTTGTGGATCGTGAACTCGCCGATGCCGCTGAACACGCCGGGAAAGGTTTGCAGTACCCGCTTGATGTGATCCGCAGCGTACATGTCGGCGGGATTGAAGCCGGTGATCATCGGATCGAAGCGGGCCTGGTCGGCCTTGTTCAGCGACCGGTACGCCGACGCAATCCACGCGTCGGTGAACGAGTAGTAATAGAGGGGAGCGTCAGAGTGCAGGTAGTAGGTCGGCGCGAAATCCTGGGAGTTCTCGTAAGACCACATCTGCTGCAGCGGAATACCGAACAACGCAACCCGGCCCACCTTGTCGCCCATGATCTCCAGGAAGCGGTGGATGTCCGTCCCCTCCTGCACGTAATTGGTGAGGTGGAAGTGGGAATCGTGGAGTTCGTGGTCGGACTTCGAATCTGCCAGAACCGGGCAGGGGGAGATCACCAGCGTCGCGGCGAGCACGGCAGCGGAGCAGATCCATCCAGACGCGATTGCAGGCTTCACCGCACCGCCCCTTTCACTTCGCCGGCGCCTTGCCGTTGATCTCGTCGAGCCGCTCCCGCAATGCGGAGGCCCAGCGACGCAGCATGCGGTCGGCCTCGGCCTTGTTGGTGACCGAGTTCTGCCACTGGATCCGGCCCGTGCCACGGTCCTCCTGCCGGTCGATGGCACGCGCGAGGATCTGGCCGGTGACGGAGTCGAAGATCTCCAGGTACAGCGTCATGCCGCCGGCCGATTCACTCAGCGTGTAGCTGCGCCCCGCCGACATCGAATCCGGGACAGACACTTCCAGGTCGATGATGGCCGGGCGCAGGATCAGCACATCCTCGGCACCTGCGGTGACGATCTGGTAGCCGCCCTTGTTCTGCAGCTCGTCGGTGAAGATCTTCAGGAATTCGGCGGACAGGTCGGCTTTCATTTCATCCATGTCCTTCTGGCTGACCCGCGCCGCACCACTCTTGCGCTCGCGCTCCCAGTCCTTGCTGAAGGCCACCGGACATTCGAGGATGGCGAAACGCCGGTAGTCGCTGAAGTCGACGCCCGGCCTGACATAGACCACCGCGGCCTTGCCCTTGCGCAACTCGAGGCCATCATGGGAAACGGCCGGCAGTTCGTCCTGCTTCCCGATGGCTGTGCCGGACAGCAGGCAGGCCGCTGTGATCAGGATCAGGGAGCGCTGGCGTTTCATGTCTGGATTGCCTGTATGGCCGCAAGATGAATTGAATATCGCACAAGCCCGGCTGGCTGGCACGTTATAGTTGCCGGGGGGCACGAACCGCAGCCGCGAGGATATCGCTGATGGAAAATGGCACGCTGATACTCGAATTTCTGCGCAGCAACCCGGTATTCACCCTGTTCGTCGTCCTCGGCTGCGGCTACCTCGTCGGCCGGCTGCGGATCGGCCCGGTGGCGCTGGGCCCGGTGGCTGGTGCGCTGCTGGTGTCGCTGTTTCTCGGCCAGTACGGCTTCAAGATCAATCCGGGTGCGCAGTCGGTTGGCTTTGCGCTGTTCATTTTCGCGGTCGGCTACCAGGCCGGCCCGCGCTTTTTCGAGGTGCTGCGCACCCAGGGCCTGCAGTACCTGCTGCTCGCCTTGTTCGTGGGTGGTGTGGGCATCGTCATCTCGATCGCGGCCGGAAAACTGCTGGGTCTGCCCTACGGCGGCATGGCCGGTCTGCTCGCCGGCGCGATGACGACAACGCCCACGCTGGCCGCTGCACAGGAGGCGGTTCGTTCCGGCATCGTGGACCTGCCGGCCGGGACCACCATGGATGGCGTGCTCGCCACCATCGCCTCGAGCTACGCGATCACCTATGTAGTCGGCTTGCTCGGCATCATCGCCACGGTGCGGCTGCTGCCGCGGGTGGTCGGCATCGACCTGGCTGCGGAAGCCGCAAAGATGGAAGAAGCGGAGAAGGAAGATCGCGTCGGGCAGATGCAGGCGCGGGCTTACCGCGTCACCAATGCCGAACTCTGCCAACTGACGATCAGGGAGCTGCGCAGTCGCTTCTGGGATTCACTGTCAGTGGCCAGACTGCGACGTGACGGGCAGTGGCTGAAGCTGAGTGACGACGAACACCTCCGGCCTGGTGACGAAGTCCATGCTTACGGCGATGCCAATTTCTTTCGCGGCGGCATTGGAAAGTTCGGGGAGGAGATCACTGTTTCCCCCGAGATCGAACTGACGGCCACCTACACGCACGTGGTCGTTGCCCGCCGGGATGCCGTGGGCAAGACGCTGGCAGATCTGAACCTCGCGCGCCAGCACGGACTGGTGATCGCAGAGGTGCGGCGCGACGGTCTCCCGCTGCCGCTCAGCCCCAGCCTGAAACTGCAGCGCAGCGACGTGCTCAGCGTTGTCGGGCCGCAGTCCGCCATTCAGGAACTCTCGGGCCTGCTCGGCCCGGTGGAATCGGATGTCGCCCAGACCGACATGACGACCTTCGCCTTCGGCATCGCCCTCGGCGCAGCCATCGGCGTGCTCGCCATCAACGTGGGCGGCATACCGATCGGCATCGGCCTGGCCGGCGGCCTGCTGGCATCGGGCATCCTGGTGGGCTGGCTCAACGCCACCCGGCCGACCTTCGGCCAGTTCCCGGAAGCGGCCCGCTGGATCCTGATGGAGTTCGGCCTGATGATCTTCATCGTCGGCGTGGGCTTGCAGGCCGGCGGACAGGTCGTTGCGACTTTCGCCACAGCCGGTCCCGCGCTGATCATCGCCTCACTCTTCGTGGTGGCGTCACCGGTCGTGCTCGGCTATGTCTTCGGCCGGAAGGTGCTGCGCCTGCCACCCGTGCTGCTCATCGGTGCGCTCACCGGCGCCA
>JAUPLK010000260.1 GCA_030836925.1 Pseudomonadota bacterium | reverse complement strand
ACGACGGGCTCGAAGTGATGCCAGTCCTGGCCACTCTCGGCAAGGAAAACGATCCGCCGCTCGGCACGCGGTACGCGCCGGAAAGCCCGATAGCCGCTCCAGTCCCGGAAAAAGCTCAAGGCCATTGCGGCGCGGGTCCCGCAGCCTTTCAGCCGCGCCGCGCGCCCTCGTCTCCCGAGGTCGGCTTGCTGCCGTCGCGCTGTTCTGCAGGCTTCTGCTCCTTCCCGCCACGAAACAGCGACTTGAGCTTGTACCACCAGGTCTTGATCGCCAGCGCCAGCGTCGCGAACACGCCGATGATGGCCGACAGGATCATGCTGCCGGTGCTCGGATCCAGATAGGCCTGGGCGTGCGGCGCCACCGTCAGCAGACTGAGCAGCACGACCAGCATCAGGGCAGTATCCGGTTTGCGATTCATGGGCTTGGGCGTCCTGGGCCGGGGGGCAAAAACTGCCCGCTGTATACAATCATTGACCGGGCACTGCAACGCTGGCAGCAGTGCGGCGCAGGACCTCAGGATAGACCGTCTGCCGCACGCGCGCGAGGTGCGAGGGGTCATCGATCTCGCCCCACACCAGGTCGGCAAGCACCGGGCAGGCGATCGGCCGCTCGCGCCCTGCGGCAACCAGGCAGTCGGTCTCGTAGTCGAAATGCAGGGAAGTGGCAAAAGCCCGCTCCGCAATCGCGCACATCAGCCGGAACAATGCCGCGGAAACCTTCGAGATCCCGACCAGTTCGCCGGCCGGCGGCCCGCCCAGCGCTGCAGGCTGCTTCGACATGTTGTGCAGGCAGCCGTCGCGCAGCTCGACGTAGACCTCGTCGCCGGCACCCGTCGGCCCGGACAGCAGGATGGCATCGGCAGCCGGCTCGTCCAGCAGACGCTGCAAGGCGCGCGGCTCGTAGACCAGGTCGGATTCCAGCAGCAGGAACGGCCCCTGCACCTGCCCGCGCGCGCACCACAGCGAATACATGCTGCCGGACTCCGCATAGCGCGGGTTGTGCACCACACGCAGCAGTCCGGCACGGCGTTTCGCCAGTTCTTCGTAATGTCCGGCGCAGTGCCCGGTGACGATGACGACATCGCTGATTCCCACGGCAACCAGCCGGTCGATGGATTCCTCGATGATCGCCTGCTTACCGAGGCACAGAAAGCCCTTGGGGCGGTCCTGCAACTCGCCGGCCAGCCGCGTGCCGCGCCCGGCCGCGAGAATCACCGCCGTCGTCACTGCCTGCGGTCCGGCACTCATGGCTGCACGCCCAGCGTGGCCGTCAGGACCGTGCAGAGGCGCTGCAGATCGGCTTCCTGGATATCACCCATGTGCGCGATGCGGAAGATCTGCCGCCCCAGCTCACCCTGTCCGGCATAGATGATGAAGCCCTCGGCCTTCAGCGCATCATGCAGTTCGGCATAGCTCCGATTTGCCGGCAACTCGTAGGACCACAACACGCTGGAGTATTCGTCCGGATGCAGCAGCGTGCTCACGCCACTGCGCGACAGCGTGGCATGGATACGCCGCGCACGGGTTTGATAGAGCTGGCGGCGGGCTTCGGCACCGCCCTGCTCCACATGCTCGAGCAGTGCCTCATGCAGCGCGAAGGCGAGCTGCACCGGCAGGGTGAACGGCGAGTAGCCATCGCGGTGCTGGGCCGCGTGGTAGGCGCGCAGGTCCAGATAGACGCTGCCAGCCTGCTGCGCCGGCCCGGCCCACAGCGCATTGCGCGCCAGCACGAAAGACAGGCCGGGCGCACCGTGCAGACACTTGTTGGCAGTCGCGGCCAGGGCGCCGAGGTTCCAGCCCATCGCATCGATCTGCTCGGCACCGAAACTGCTCACCGCATCCAGCAGCAGCGTCACGCCGCGCGTTTTGCAGAGCTTGCCGACCGCAGCGATATCGTTGAGCCGACCGGTGGTGGTCTCGTGATGGACGATGGCCAGATGGGTGATGCCCGGGTCCTGCTCCAGACAGCGCTCGATGGCTGCCACATCGACTGCGGCCGTCCAGGCCTGCTCGATCACCCGGTACGGTTTTTTGTGCGTCTCCAGCATGCGCCGCATGCGCTCACCGTAGACACCGTTGGCGACGACCAGCGTGGCGCTGTCGTCGGGTGCAAAGCTCGCCAGCATGGCCTCCACGGCACTGGTACCGGAACCCGCCAGCGTCACCGCAGCGTAGTCCGCTGCCATGCCGGCATGCACCTGCGTCAGGCGCTGGTTGATGTCGCGGATCAGGGCGGCGAATTCGGGTTCGCGATGACACCAGTCACCGGCCGAGAGCGCATCGCGCACGCGTGCGGTGAGCGTGACCGGACCCGGATTGAGCAGGATCAGACGCTGACTCTGTGTCGGTCGCTGTTGCATGGATCAGGCCTGCAGATGCTGTCGGAGCCGCGACGCCACCTCGGCCGGCGTGATCACCGGGCGCGGCAGCTTCGCCGGCACACCGGGCAGCACCGGCACATGGATGAACAGCGGACCCGTGGTCGGTGCACCGAGCAGCGCTGCGAGCTCGGCTGGCTCGCTGATCGCAGCCACCGTCGCATAACCGCAGGCCGCCGCAATCGCGCAGAAATCGACGTGCGGCGATACCGTCGCCTGGCCGCCGGTGGATTCGTGCTGGCCGTTGTCGATGACGATATGCACGAGGTTGTCAGGCTGCTGGTAGGCCACTGTGCTCAGCGCACCGAGCCGCATCAGCGCCGCTCCGTCACCGTCGATGGCGATCACCCGTCGCCGGGCCTGCACCAGCGCGATGCCGAGCGCCAGGCTCACGGCACAGCCCATCGAGCCCACCATGTAGAGCTGATTGGCCTGATCACCCAGCGCATAGAGTTCGCGGCCCATGTAGCCGGTGGTCGCGACGAGTACATCGCGGCCCGCATCGGCTGCACGGATCGCAGTCAGCATCGCCTGGCGCCGGGCAACGGCAGGCCGACGCAAAACCGGTACCAGCTGCCGCGACGCCGGAGGCCGCAGATCACCGCCGAGCGTGCTGTCCGCCACACTGCCCTTGCGCATGACCAGCGCGTAGGGACGCTGCGTTTTCTGCATGCTGGCCACCGCGGCATCCAGGGTCGGGGCAATCGCGGCCTCGCTGTCCGGAAACAGGGCCCACGGGATATTCATGAGTTCCAGCATGCGCGGCGTGATCTGCCCCATCAGTTCATGCTGGGGTTCATCGGCATGACCGCCCGGCTCACCGCGCCAGGTGACGATCAGCAGGATCGGGATGCGAAAGGTCCAGGTCAGCGAAGTGAGCGGATTGACCGCATTGCCGAGGCCCGAGTTCTGGAACATCGCCACGCCGCCGCTACCGCCGAGCT